>SKGI01000034.1 GCA_007117555.1 Candidatus Izemoplasma sp.
AGATTATACGATTGTCATCGTTACACATTCGATGCAACAAGCCGCGCGTATTAGTGACTACACTGCGTTCTTTTACTTAGGGGAGTTAATGGAGATGGGTGAAACCAATCACATTTTTTCAATGCCTAAACACAAACAAACTGAAGATTATATTACCGGGAGGTTTGGTTAATTATGGCTGTACTAAGACCCCATTTTGATGATGCGCTCAAGTCGCTCAAACATAGTATGCTTGAGATGTTTGATTATGTCATTTCGGCGTTTGATTCGATGTTTACGATGCTTGAAAACAATGATCAAGAACTGGCGACACACTTGATTGAAGGCGATCGACGTGTCAATATCCATGAACAACAAATTAATGAAGATGCTTTTTTAATTATTCTTAAACAATGCCCTGTTGCTGGAGATTTAAGACGTATCATGACCGCGGTTAAAATTGCGAATGATCTCGAGCGGATAGCCGATTATGCCGTGAATGTAGCGGTGTATGTATTGAAGACAGACCACGATAACAGCACGTATCGCCAACAGATGCTTGCGTACAAGAAGCCGCTTGCAGACATGCTACTACAAATTAAAAAAGCTTATGAGACTCAAAATATTGATTTAGCACGCTCTGTCTCCGAATTAGATTATACAATTGATGCACTGTATCAAAAAGACATTGAACGGTTTATTACCATAGCTAAAGAAGAAACGAGTGATATTGCCGCAGAGGCTGCCCGTTCTTTGCCTGTCATCAAACATTTTGAACGGGCTGGTGATCATGTGACTAACATCGCTGAACACATTGTGTTTTTGCACTCGGGCGAACATACAGAATTGAACTGAGTGCGTTTGTCAGAAGATTTGCTATAATGAAGTTATCAAAGGAGGCGTTTATGATGCATACACCTAAAGTTTACGTCGCCACAATACTCGTTTACGTCATGGCTACAGTCTTGACCATACTCAATCTAAGCGTTGTAACCGTCATTTTTGCCATGCTTGTGCTTTTAATATATCATCTCGTGTTACATGCGACACAAAAGGTCGAGAATGAGCATCGGCAAAAAGAAGAAAGAAAAGCACTCCTTTATCAGTTAGATAAGACACAAAAACAAACACATGAAGCTGCAGGTCGCTTTTTGACACTGCTAGAAGTTATCGATAGTGGCCTTTTATTTATTGATGAAAATGAGCTGATCAAGGAAGCTAATGAAACTTTTAACCGCTTTTTTTCCCTTGGCTCAATCATCGGTGAGACCTATGAGACGCTCAAACCGATTAAAAGCCTTTATCGTGTTGTGCATGATGCTTTTCTTAAAGAAACTAAACTTCGCCAACAAATCGTCATTGATCAACAGTCTTATGATGCGAATATTTCGCCCGTCTTTGAAGGAAAATGGTTTCGAGGCTGTCTTGTCGTCATCCATGACATCACCCCCATAAAGACCGCTGAAATGTTTCAAAAACAGTTCACAGCTGATGTCAGCCATGAACTGAAGACACCGCTTAGCGCTGTTAAAGGTATTTCAGAAATACTGATGCGTGAAACGAACATGGATGCCGCGCAACGACAAGATTTCATCAATATGATTTATCACGAAACAAATCGACTGGAAGCTATTTTAAGCGATTTATTAATTATCTCTAAAATGGATCGTCTTGATTACGAACTGAAACGTGAAAACACATCGATGAAAGCACTCATCGATGAAAGCGTGACGTTGCTCGAACCTGCAGCAACCGAAAAGCAACTCACGTTGACGGCCGACGTGCGTGATGTTATGTTAGCCGTAGATCCTGTCAAAATGCGCCAAGTCATTATTAATTTAATCAAAAATGGATTAAGCTACACGGATACAGGTGGGGTAACGATTCGTGCCCACAAACAAGGTTCGATGTATCGCATTCTTGTGACGGACACAGGCATTGGCATCCCAAAAGACGAACAAGCAAAAGTGTTTAAACGTTTTTACCGAGTCGATGAAGCAAGAAGTCGCGCTTCAGGTGGGAGTGGACTTGGCTTGAGCATTATCAAGAACGTTGTACAAAAGCACGGGGGCACCATTGCGCTTGAAAGTCGTGAAGGCGACGGTTCAACATTTATCGTTGATTTGCCGTTAATTCCGGAAATAGACTGATTTCACTTGCAACTCATGACGACATATTATATAATACATAACGCATCGAAATTTCGCCCCACCCACCACACCAGTTTGGTGGTAAAGCACGCTTGAGGAGGCATGTCAATGAGCCATCTTGACATCCAAGAAATGAGTTTAATTAATTTAGCAGAACAAGTATTGCATGAAATCAAAGAACCGCTGGACTTGTACCAGCTTTTTGACAAGGTACTTGAGATGAGTCAACACAACCATCAAGAAGAAATCAGTGAGGTGCTTAATGCATTTTACACCGATTTGACTAGCAGTGCCAAATTCATCTACATGGGCAACAATACTTGGGACCTCAAACGTCACCAAAAAAATGATTTATGGGATAAAGACGGGTCTTTTTATAACGAATACGCTGAAGTTCATGACGCAGAACTCGATGTACGCATTGCCGAGGCTCAAGCCGCAGAAGAAGCGCACTTAGCGAAAATTGAAGCGCGCCGACTTGCAGAAGAAGCAAAAGCCGAAGCTGAAGCCGCACAAGATCAAGCGGAAGCCATTGAGGCAACGGATGTTATTGAGACTGAAGAAGAACCTATCGAGGTTATTGTACCTGAACCTGAATCGAAACCTGTTGAGGAAGAGGTTGTGAGCACTGAGGCTGATGACGCAGTCAAAGACGATGAAAAAGCCGAAACGATTGAACCGTTAGAAGAAGATGACGACTACGATGACTTCGATGAAGAAGAATACAACGAATACATGGATAGTTACGAAGACGAGTACGACAAATAAACCTTGCAATACCGGCTGGTTTTGATATAATTTTAGTGGGCTCTCAAACTAAAAAGTTCTCCGAAACGAGAACTTTTTCTTTTTTTTAGGAGGTAGTTTATGTCGACTAAGTTCATCTTTGTGACCGGTGGGGTTGTGTCAAGTCTTGGAAAAGGCATTACCGCTTCAAGTCTCGGCAGATTGCTAAAAAACCGCGGGTTAAAGGTATTCATGCAAAAATTTGATCCGTACATTAATGTCGATCCTGGCACGATGTCACCGTATCAGCACGGTGAGGTTTTTGTAACAGATGATGGGGCTGAGACCGATCTTGATTTAGGCCATTATGAGCGGTTTATTGATGAAAATTTAACGCAAAACTCAAACATCACGACAGGTCGCATCTATAAAAACGTTATTGAGAAAGAGCGTCGCGGTGATTATCTTGGCGCGACCATTCAAGTTATACCCCATATTACGAATGAGATTAAAGACAAGTTAATTGCGGCGCGAGACGATTCTGAAGCAGACATTATCATTACCGAAATTGGTGGGACAGTAGGTGACATTGAATCCTTACCTTTTTTAGAAGCCATTCGTCAATCTAGACGCGATTTTGGTCATGAAAATACTTTATATATACACAATACACTCGTACCGTATCTTGAAGCACCTAAAGAGCTCAAAACAAAACCGACCCAACATAGTGTCAAAGAACTCCGTAGTTTAGGCATTAATCCCGATATTATCGTTTTACGTACCGAGCAAGACATCGATAACAGTATGCGTGAGAAAATAGCCCACTCTTGTGATGTGCGTAAGGAAGCCGTCATTCAAGCGAAAGACGCGGACATACTCTACGAAGTCGCTTTAAACTTACAAGCGCAACATCTTGATGATTTAGTATGTCGCCACTTTAAGTTAACGTGTGAAGCAGCTGATATGCATGAATGGCAAGCGCTCGTAGAACGGATTCGCAAACTCGATCAAACCATCACCGTAGCCATAGTTGGTAAGTATGTCGCACTGCAAGATGCATACCTATCCGTTATTGAAGCGCTCAATCATGCTGGCTATCAACATAACGCAAAAATAAACCTTCGCTGGATCAGCGCTTCTGAAGTACGAGAAGATAATGTCCATACGATGTTTGCGGATGTGGATGCGATTTTAGTACCTGGCGGTTTTGGCCAGCGCGCCACACAAGGCAAAATTCGCGCCATTCAATACGCCCGAACGCATGACAAGCCTTTTTTAGGCCTATGTTATGGTATGCAGCTCGCAACCATTGAGTTTGCGAGACATGTTTGTGGTCTTAAAGAAGCCGATTCAACTGAAATCAATCCTGAAGCCGCTCATCCTGTCATCCATCTTCTGGAAGGTCAGACAGATGTTATGGATAAAGGGGGAACTTTACGGCTTGGTCTTTATGATTGCCATGTTTTACCAGGGTCAAAAGCGTATGCTGCCTATGGCACCCAGGACATTAAAGAGCGACACCGTCATCGTTATGAGTTTAATAACGCGTATCGTGACCTATTGAGTCAACACGGCATGGTATTTTCTGGGATTAACAAAGATTTAGACTTAGTCGAAATGATTGAGTTACCGAATCACCCATACTTTATCGCAACACAGTTTCATCCTGAGTTTGTGTCAAGACCATTGCGCCCCCACCCGTTATTCACAGGCTTTGTGGCGGCGGCTTTAGCAGGCAAGCAACACTAAAAAATCATTATGACAACTTGTCATTTACACCCAGTTTTCCGCTAAACTGTGGTATAATACAGTCAAGTGAAAATAGGAGGCAAACGATGTTAGACAAACGATTTATTGAGCAGTTGCTCAACAAAGCGCTTGATAGCGCCGCTGACTTTGCGGAAGTGTTTATTGAAGAGAAGAAACAATCGAGCATTGTCATGCAAAGCAGTACCATTGAACAAGCCGTAAACCAAGATGTTTTTGGGGTCGGAATTCGTGTTGCTAAAGGCCATCACAGTGTGTATGGTTACACCAACAGCAAACATCCTGATGACTTACTTAAGCTCACGCAAGACTTATCTGAGTCGTTCACCGGTGAACGTGTCCGCGAAACGATAAAACTCGGTCAATTGAAAACAGGCACGGCCCATGCGATTAAAAAAATGCCCGATACGATCGATATGGCAGACAAAGCTACGTTAGTGCGTCGCGCCAACCAGGCTGCACGTGCTTTTGATGATGCCATCAAACAAGTGTCAGTCAGTTATATGGATTACGTCCAAAATGTTTGGGTTGCAAGCAGTGAGGATATTTATACCCACGATCAACGTGTCCGCACACGATTAGGAATTTATAGTGTGGCCAGTGATGGCAAAGACATGCAAAGTGGCTTTAACGGGCCGGGCGGCCATTATGGCTTTGAGTTTTACCATACCTTTGATGTTGAAGCTGCCGCTCAAGAAGCGTCTCGGACAGCGGTTACGATGCTCAAAGCCGATGAATGTCCAAGTGGCGTCATGCCAGTTGTGATCGATAACGGTTTTGGGGGTGTTATTTTCCATGAAGCATGTGGCCACAGTCTTGAAGCCACATCAGTCGCGAAAAACGCCAGTGTTTTCAGCGGAAAACAAGGCGAACAAATCGCCAATCCAATTGTGACAGCCATTGATGATGGTACGATTGAAAATGCTTGGGGTAGTGCTAACTTCGATGATGAAGGTCGGCCCCAACAAAAACGTGTCCTCATCAAAGAAGGTGTCTTGCAAACGTATATGGTTGATTATTTGAATGGTAAACGAATGAATGCGGCTTCAACAGGTTCTGGGCGTCGTGAATCATATAAATACGCGCCAACCTCTCGAATGAGTAATACGTACATTGATAATGGTGAATCAACGTTTGATGAGATTATCCAAGCGACACCTTATGGATTGTATGCTAAAAAAATGGGCGGGGGCAGTGTCAACCCTTCTACGGGTGACTTTAACTTCGCGGTTATGGAAGCGTATATGATTCGTGATGGTAAAATCAGTGAACCTGTCAAAGGAGCAACGCTCATTGGGACCGGTAAAGATGCTTTAAAGAAAATTGATATGGTTGGGGATAATTTACTTCGAGCACAAGGTATGTGCGGCAGTGTTTCCGGCAGCATTCCAACCGATGTTGGTCAACCGACACTTAGAGTTTCAAGTATGACTGTCGGTGGCAGAAAAGGAGGTCAAGCATGAACTTCGACAAGTTTTTCGCCATTGCGAAAGAAAAAGGATTAGAGGCGACTCAAGTCTATTTAGAACATTCAGTCCAACTTGATCTTGAAGTGTTTAAAGGTGAACTCGAAAAGAATCAAATTGCCGACTCGCGAGTCTTGAGCATCCAAGGGATTTATGAAGGCAAGATGGGTAAACTCACGACGGAAGTTTTAGATGAAGGCCAAGAAGAAGCTTGGGCCGAAGCATTGATTCAAAGTGCGTCACTCATTGAATCCAAAGATGAAGTGTTTATTTACGAAGGTAGTAAACAGTATGAGCCAGTCGAAGGCTTACGTAACGAAGCCATCGAGGCGGTTGATATAAAGACGAAGATTGACATGGTGTTCGCACTGGATGCTAAAATGCGCGATTTGGATGACCGTGCCGATTTAACACAAGCCTTTTACGGACAAACACGCAAACGGGTTCTCTTGCAAAATTCAAAAGGACTCAAACTAGAAAAAGATGTCAACAGTGCCGTACTAGGTGGGTATGTTGTGGCGCGTCAAGACGGTGATTCACGCACTGCTTTTGATTACGTTCAATCGAATGAAATGGCAGACTTTGATCTCGATGCGATTGCGGAGAAAACGGTCAGTAAAGCCGTTGCACAACTTGGGGCTAAACCTGTTCCATCTGGCACGTATGAGATTTTGTTGCAAAATACAGCCAGTGCTTCGTTACTTGCGGCACACATCAGTATGTTCAGCGCTGACAGTGTGCAAAAAGGCATGTCTAAACTAGCAGGCAAAGTCGGTGAATCCATTGCGGCAGAAAGCATCAACATCATCGATGATCCATTCCGCAAAAAAAGCCCTAAAAGTGGCGCGTTTGATGATGAAGGCGTTAGGACGCAACCACTCGAGCTTGTTTCAAATGGAAAATTAAATGGTTATATGCATAAC
>SKGI01000106.1 GCA_007117555.1 Candidatus Izemoplasma sp.
CGAGTGCTTTATACGAACGGTTTCTAAAACGCTACGATGCCCTCAATGAACGGTTCAACAAACAACAGTTTGTCGTACCGTATTTGATGTCATCACACCCTGGTTCGACACTCAAAAGTGCCATTGCGCTTGCACAATATCTTAAAAAGACAGGGCAACGGGTCGAACAGGTCCAAGACTTTTATCCAACGCCGGGCACGGCATCGACTTGTATGTATTATACGGGTATTAATCCGTTTACGAATGAACCGGTTCATATCCCCAAAAGTGCCCGTGAAAAAGCGCTGCAACGTGCGCTCATTCAGTTTGATCACCCTAAAAACGCCCGCCTTGTTAAAGATGCCTTGCATAAGGCAGGGCGTCGTGATTTGATTGGGTATGGGCCCCACTGCTTGATACGACCTTGATATTTTAGTAAGGCACAACCGTTTTCATCATAAAAGGTTTGCATCTTTATTAGGATTAGCGTACACTTATTTTAACTTTGTTTGTCTTTCAAACGAATCAGGTGATGCTTATGAAAACTTTATTTTTTTTACTGGCAAGTTTTGTCGTCATGCTCGTCATGGGGACTGTGTATACTTGGAGTGTGTTTCGTGTCGAAGTCGAAGCCGTGTATCAGGTGTCTATCTTACAAAGTGGCCTGCCTTATATGACATCGCTCTTTTTTTATGCAATGTCGATGTTGGTGACAGGACGATACTTAACACCGAAGAATACACGGTTAGTTGCGGCCGTTGGGATCTTGTTGATGGCGGCTGGTTGGACGCTTGCAGCGCTCGCGCCTTCTCTTTTTGTACTGACTTTAAGTTACGGTATTTTGATTGGGATGGGTGTTGGGATGGTGTATGGGATTCCCGTTTATTTAATCAATCGGCAATCGCAAAAAAGCGGGTTACATACGGGCATCATTTTAGCAGGTTTTGGTGCTTCACCGCTTGTCACAGCACCGCTTGTCCATACTTTGATTAGCCAGTTTGATCTCATGACAACGTTTCTCATGATGGGGGCTGTAAGTCTTGTGGTCATGTTACCATTGAGTCGTCTATTCAAAGCGACAGCCGTCACGGACACCAAGGTTCACATCACCCATGGCGTTCAAACAACCCCACGGTTTTTTATCCTGCTTTATGCGATGTTTCTTATCGGCACAACGATCGGCTTGATGATGATTGGCTTATCGTATCGCATCGGTGTTGTGAACTATGGGTTTGATGTAAGACGTGTCGCGCTTTCTCTCTCTTATTTTGCGGTCATGAATGGGCTTGCACGGCCGCTTTTTGGTTTGTTAGTCGATCGAAGAGGCTTTCTTTTCGCCAGTGGACTTAATGCAGCACTTAGTGCACTTGCGGCTGTGATTGCGTTATTTAATGGCGGTCAGATGTTATGGGGCTATGGGGTGAGCATGGGGTTATTTTGGTTTAGTTTAGGTGGCTGGTTGGCGATGTTGCCGGCAAGTATCAAAGTCTACTTTGGGACAGCACAGTATGCAAGACATTATGGCAAGCTGTTTACAGCATATGGTTTTGGGGCGATTTTAGGCACTGCATTAAGTGGGATTGTACTTGATTTCTTTGTGGAAACAACGATCCTTTATGGATTGGTACTTGGGTTGATTGGTCTAATTTTCGCGTTACGCTGGCAACTTCAAAGTCAGCTTGATCAAGCTTGAAGACCCTTTGCGGATAAGTTTTTTTATTTTTATCAAGTGAACACAAGACAAGAAAATGATTGAAAAATAAGCCTGTTTGTGGTATAATGCACCTACCATAAAGAGAAGGCGAGAGACAAGCTCGATGACCCTTCAGCAACCTACCTAAATAGAGTAAGGTGCTAAAGCTTGAACGATGGTGCAAAGGTTGCCCATCTTTTGGTGGGCTTTTCTTTTTGGTAGAAAAGAGGCGAAAATGAGACGATTTAATGCATCAAAAGTTCGAGAAATCGCGATTGATAAAATCGATCGCCAACAGCTTTATGTGCACGACCCTGAACAGCGCGAAGCACTTTTTGAGATGCTTTATGAGATGGGATTCACCACGAACCTTGAGCATTATACAGACCGAAATGCGCATTTACCGATCGTGGTGAATACGAAAGAAAAGACCTTTCATACGAGTGGCGCGGCAGCGTATGTTGGCATCGCCTTGTCTCAAGGGGCACGGTTGTTGACGTTTGAAGAACTGTGTGCTCTGATCGATGAACCGTTGGTGTCATAGTGTTTTGGCTTGCGTCCTAAGTTTAGATTACGAACGCACTTGCACAAACTTTAGTGAAAGATATTTTCTAAGTGCAAATTTCTTTTCGATAATTATGTTGCAAATACGCTTATATTATTATAAAATATAAGCGAGAAAGGAACTGGTGGATATGCGTTATTATGATGAGATTACTAAGCTAGCGGAAAATAATAATGGGATTGTAACAAGTCAAATGCTTAGAGATAAAGAAATTCCTTCAATTTATCTTACAAGAATGGTGAGAAAGGGAAAACTTCAAAAAATAGATCGAGGTATTTATAGTACTGAAGAAGTTATTCTTGATACGTATTATCTTCTATATCAAAAAAACCAAAAAGCCATCTTTTCCTTTTCATCGGCGCTTTTTCTACATGGACTCACAGACCGCATTCCGTACAAAATGGAAATTACACTACCCAACACCTATAACAGTAGCCATATAAAGGAAGATGTCACGATTCATAAGGTTGCAAAGAAATATCATCCGATCGGGCGTATAATAAAAAGAACAATTTTTGGCAATGAAGTGGCTTGCTATGATATGGAACGAACCATTTGTGACTTAGTACGATTCCGTAATCAAATCGATGTAGAGATTTTTAGGAAAGCAATTCAAGGCTATAAAACACACTCACATAGAGACTTTCAAAAACTGCGTCAATACAGTAAGTTGTTTAACATAGCTTTGAAAATGAATGAACTTATGGATGTGATTTAGTGAATAAAAATATATTAACAGCGCATCTTGAACACGTTTTTCAAACAGCTTGCAAGCAGTATGGCATTTTATATAAAGAGACGGATATTAAAGCGTTGTTCACGTTAAACACGTTTAAACAAGGCACTTTGTTTTAAAAAGGAGCATGAAATGAAACTTTATGAACTGCTTAAACCACCCTTTCCCTATGAACCGTCTACGCGCGCGTTTTGGGATGATCCTTATATTGCAAAGAACATGTTAGCTTTTCATCTAGATCCCAATGAAGAAGCGGCATCACGAAAGCTTAAGACCATTCACGATAGCGTCGCCTTTATGACTGACAGCTATCCGCCTACGAGTCATCGCAATGTTCTTGATTTAGGTTGTGGGCCAGGTCTTTATGCCAACCTTTTTGAACAAGCCGGTTATCAAGTGACGGGCATCGACCTTTCCAAGTCATCCATTGAGTATGCTCAATCCGTCAATCCTCGGGTGAGCTATCATGTCGGAAATTATTTAGATTTGGACGCGGTTGAAGCTTATGATTTAATCGTGTTGATTTACTGTGATTTCGCCGTCTTAAAGCCTACCGACCGAAACTTGTTGTTAAGCAAGATTCATCGTGCACTCAAAAAAGAGGGGGTCTTCTTGTTTGATGTATTTACGACAAGCTATGTCGAACGTTTAGAACCGTATCAAAGCTGGTCGCATGAAAAAAAGGATGGTTTTTTCTCACCAAAACCGCACCTTCTATTTTCGTCACGAACACGGTATCCTAATTTTGTGTTTGGTGAACAGTATGTATTACTTGAAGAAACTGGCCAGTCATCTAGTATCCATGTTTGGAATCAAGGGTTTACGCCTAAGATGATTGATGCGGAGCTTGAAGGCACTGGCTTAAAGCGCTGTGCGCTGTATCAAGACTTCACAGGGAATCCGTATGACCCCGCTCTAGACACCATAATGGTTACTGTCACAAAAGACAAAGAAGAAGGTGTGTCTTTATGAAAAACAATCTCCCCATTCTCGAGTTTGACCCAACAAAAATAGCACTCATTAATCCAGACATGATTAAAGCTAAACACGCGCCGATTACAAAACATCTTATCATCTGTTTTTTTCATGAAGTGATTGAAACGTTACGACAAGAAAAGACACTGAAACACGTCCAAACACTTGCCGGTGAAAACCCCTTACCCATTTATCAATTTGTCGACAAACCTGTCACGCTTATTCCAGGACGGTTAGGGGCACCCGCTTGTGCGGGTTATCTTGAAGATATGATTGCCCTTGGCGCAAAGACGATTTTATTTTGTGGCGGTGGGGGTGTTTTAAAACGTGATATGCCAGTCGGTTCACTCATCGTTGTCGACAGTGCCATCCGTGATGAAGGCACCAGTTATCATTACCTCGCACCCAGTCGAGAAATCCGTGCCAATCCGACTGTCGTTTCAGCATTATCAGAACAGCTTTCACAAGCCAACATCGAGTTCATGATTGGCAAAACATGGACCACGGATGCCTTTTACCGTGAAACACCAGCACGTATTGCCAAAAGGCAAGCAGAAGGAGCCATAATCGTTGAGATGGAACAAGCGGCGATGCTCGCGGTCAGTCAATTTAGAGAAGTGCGCTATGGGGCGATTCTTTATGGGGGTGACGATGTTTCACAAGCGAGTTGGGATAGTCGGGGTTGGCGGAGTCGCCACGATGTGCGACGCGGTCTAACCGAGTTGTGTGCAACGATGGTCTTGAAACTGTGATGTAGTAAAGAGTCAGAATAATCATATAACTAAAAAAGGCCCGTCACTGGGCCTTTTTTGGTGGAAACCGTTAAATTGTTTTAAGTAAATTAGCCATTTCAATGGCGGTCATGGCTGCATCGAACCCTTTGTTGCCGGCTTTTGTTCCAGCTCGCTCGATGGCTTGTTCAATGGTGTCGGTTGTGAGAACGCCAAAGACAACGGGGACACCTGAATCGAGAGAGACATGGGCGATGCCTTTGGTGACTTCACTGGCGACGTAATCAAAGTGTGGGGTGCTGCCGCGAATGACGGCCCCAAGACAGATTACGGCGTCATACCGTTTTGTCTCGGCGGCCCGTTTAGCGATGAGGGGGATTTCAAATGCGCCAGGGACCCAAGTGATGTCAATGGCGTCTGGATTTGCCCCGTGACGGATTAAGGCATCTTTTGCGCCCTCAAGCAGTTTGCTGCTGATCAGTTCGTTGAACCGACCCACAATTAGATTGAATGATAATGCATCGGCGGTTAAATGACCTTCATAAGTTTTCATGTGGTTCCTCCTTTAATTTGAGCCAGTGGCCCATTTTTTCTTTTTTTGTTTTCATGTAGTGATCACTTTTTTCATGGTGATTGGGTTGAATAGGCACCCGCTCGACAATTTCGAGTCCATGTCCTTCAAGACCAATAATCTTTGTCGGGTTATTTGTCATAAGGCGGATTTTTCGAATGCCAAGGTGTCTTAAAATTTGAGCGCCAATGCCATAGTCACGCATGTCTTCAGGAAAGCCAAGCGCTAAATTCGCTTCGACGGTATCCATGCCTCCATCTTGCAGTGCATACGCACGGATTTTGTTGATGAGGCCGATGCCGCGTCCTTCTTGACGCATGTAGAGCAAGACCCCACGCCCCGCTTTTTCAATCTTAGCGAGTGCCGCTTGCAACTGTTGGCCACAATCACAGCGTGCAGACCCTAAGGCATCGCCTGTCAGACATTCAGAATGCACCCTTACAAGCACCGGTGTTTCGGCATCAATCGTACCTTTAACTAAGGCAACATGATGCTCACCATTGAGCGCATTCTCAAAGCCGACCATCTTAAACGTCCCATGTGCCGTTGGTAAATTTGCTTCAGCGGCACGTTTGACAAAGCCATCTGTTTGTCGCCGGTAACGGATCAAATCAGCGATGGTGATCAGTTTTAAATCATGTTTTTTCGTGTAAGTCACCAAGTCATCTAGCCGTGCCATCGTGCCATCGTCATTCATAATTTCGCAAATGACCCCAGCGGGTTTCAACCCAGCCAGCCTCGCAAGATCAACGGCGGCTTCGGTATGCCCGGCACGTTTAAGCACCCCGCCTTCGCGGGCAATGAGCGGAAAGATGTGGCCAGGTTTTTTAAAATCAGCGGGCGTCGCTGTCGCTTCAAGTGTTTTTAAAATCGACCGGCTACGTTCATGCGCTGAGATACCCGTTGTCGATTCAACGGAATCAATCGATTCGGTAAAGGCCGTATGATAGGTATCGGTATTATCCTGAACCATCGGTTGAAACCCAAGCGCTTGGGCGCGTTTTGCTTCCATAGGCAAGCAAATTAACCCGCGTCCATGCGTTGCCATAAAATTAATGACTTCAGGTGTCGCAAACTCTGCCGCAACAAGTAAATCCCCTTCATTTTCTCGATCTTCATCGTCCACAACCACTACCATTTTGCCGTTTTTTAAATCTTCAATGGCCGCTTCTATCGTAGAAAACATCGTAATCACTCCTTAAAATCCGTGTTTTTTTAATGCATCATAAGTTAAAGAACTTTTAGTGTGTGTATGCAACAGTTTATCGACATATTTGCCAATCATATCACACTCTAAATTGACTTTAGCGCCAATCGGTTTGTCTAACAAGGTGGTTTCTGCGCCTGTATGGGGAATGAGTGACACGGAAAACGTTGTCGCTGTGACATCGAATAAGGTGAGACTGATGCCATCGATGGCAATACTCCCTTTGTCCACCATAAGACGGGTGAGCGCCGTATCTGTTTTAAACGTTAAAATCGTGGCAACATCTTGCACAACCGTCTGGGTTAATACCCCAACGCCATCGATGTGGCCACTTAATAGATGGCCCCCTAGTCGGCTATTTAAGGTGAGTGCGCGTTCAAGATTCACATGCTCACCGACTGTTATCTCTTTTAAGTTAGTGCGCAGAAGTGTTTCATTCATCACATCCGCTGTAAAGTAATCACGCCCAAGCGATGTGACCGTGAGACATACCCCATTGGTGGCGATGCTATCGCCAACATGAGTCTCATCAAGCACCGTTTTCGCG
>SKGI01000083.1 GCA_007117555.1 Candidatus Izemoplasma sp.
ACTTGGCAGTTTGCAGGCTACATCATGATGATCTATATTGCGGCTTTACAAAACATCCCAGAAGACTTAATTGAAGCGAGCCAAATCGATGGGGCGAATGCTCTACAGCGATTGCGCAATATCACGTTGCCGTTAGTTGCTCAAGCGTTCACTGTTGCATTATTCTTAACACTCGTGACAGCCTTTAAGCAGTTTGACACGGTTTATAGTTTGACTCGAGGCGGGCCGGCCTTCGATATACCTGTTTGGATGCAAAACGCACTCGGTATGGAGTTTCCAAGAGCCGTTGGCTCTACGCGCGTCATTGCCTTCCAAATTTATAACTGGGGCATCTCTCGCGGTAACTTTGCCGCTGCACAAGCACAAGCTGTTGTATTCTTCGTCATTTTATCGGTCATTTCACTTGGCCAAGTATACTTCAACAAGAAGAGAGAGGTTGAACTTTGATGGAAGCTATTTTAAAGTGGTTCAAAGCTTTTCCAGCCCGTTTTGTAAACTTTTTCAAAACATTACCCAAACGTACTGTGGAATTTGTGAAGTCATTTCCTAAACGTTTTGTTAAGTTTTTCAAAGAGATTACAGCGCTTGAAGTATTGGCCTTTATCTTAGTGTTAATATTTTTGTTTCCTATGCTCATTGTCGTCATCAATACATCCAAGCCTAATCTCTTAATTACGGACACACCCATGGCTTGGCCTGAAACGTGGTCAGTCTTCTTCAATAATATTCAAACATTACTTGACGATACACGCATGCAATATGTGAATAGTTTATGGAACTCATTAATCATTACCACGTTTTCACTGGCGTTAATCGGCCTATCTAGTGCGATGGCCGCTTGGGTACTCGTGCGCACAAAGACGCGTTTATCATTTGGTATCTTCTTATTTATCGTCGCCGGACTCGTCATTCCTTTCCAAGTCGTGATGTTGCCCATCGTTACCTTGCTCAATGATCTGCGTCTCATTACAGGCATCAACTGGCGCGACACGCATCACGCTGTCATTATTGCTTATATGGGATTTGGTGCACCGCTTAGTGTCTTCTTATTTCATGGGTTTATCAAATCGATTCCATTAGACATTGAGGAAGCCGCTGTCATCGATGGTTGTAGCCGTCCGCAAGTGTTCTTCCGCATTATCTTACCTATTCTAAAACCGATATTCGTCACATTACTCGTGCTTAATGGTATGTGGATTTGGAATGACTTCTTGTTGCCACTCCTTATCATTGGTCGTGGTGGAACAACACAAACCTTACCACTTGCTGTTGCAAACCTTGCCGGTGCTTATGTTGTTCAGTGGAACTTATTGCTGACAGCGCTTGTTATGTCTGCTGTACCGGTCGTTATTCTATTCTTGTTCGCGCAACGTTTCATTATTCGCGGCATGACCTCAGGTGCGATCAAATAACATGTTATCTGACTTAAAACTTGTAATTTTTGATCTAGATGGTGTGTTGACTGAAACAAGCCGCCAGCACTTCAAAGCGTGGCAAACATTAGCTGCTAAATATGATATTGACCTTGATCCGTCCTTTGAAGTGCATCTTAAAGGTGTTTCGCGAAAAGCCTCGCTTGATAAGATTTTATCGCTTAGTTCTCGCCATTTCACGGAAGCGGAAAAAGACGCGATGCAAGCTGAAAAAAATGCCCATTACCAACAGTTGATTGCTAATTTTAGTAAAGAGGACTGTTTTGAAGGGGCGCACGAACTGTTGCATTTCTTACAAAAAAAAGGCATCCACATGGCCCTTGCTAGTGCAAGCAAAAATGGTCCCAAACTGATTCGAGCACTTGAAATCGATCGTTACTTCGGTTATGTAGCCGACCCGACTCAACATCCGGGAAAACCTGCACCAGACTTGTTTCTTGCCCCAATGCATCATTATGGTTTAACACCGAATCAATGTTTAGGTGTTGAAGATGCTGTTGCGGGTATTGCAGCGATCAAAGCCGCCAACATGACGGCAATCGGTATTGGTGAGCTAGGGAGTTTACCTGAAGCGGATGCCGAGTATACCACACTCGCTGATTTCGCGCAAGTTATCATGAAACATTTAACATAAGACGACTGTAGAAAGGACTATTGCCATGATTTTCGAACGCCAAGGCCGGATCCGCACCCATGAGATACTCGTTGATGAAACCTTGTTCGTTACGCAAAACCGCTACTTAGGCGTGCGTGGCAATTTTGAGGAAGGCGTTCCATTAAGTGGTAGTATCCGTGGAACCTATATTAATGGTATTTATGATACTCACCCTATTGTGTATGCCGAAAAAGTTTATGGGGATCCAGAAATTGGACAAACCATCGTCAACATCCCAGATGCGCAAACAATTGTGATTATGGTCGAAGGTCGTCCGCTCGATTTATCCCATGCTGAACTTGAAAGTTTGATACGGCGCTATGACCTTGAGGCAGGCTATACGGAACGGATTGCGACGTATCGAACACCTTCAAATGAGCGCATTCGGTTAACTTATAAGCGCATGGCGCATTTAAAACGCCCCAACTTGTTTATCATTGATGCGACAGTCGAAAGCTTAACGCAAAATTTAGATGTTGAGATCGTCTCTACGCTGAAAGGCGATGTCCAGAACTTTGAGGCTAAAGACGATTCGCGTGCGGGATCGATGGTTACAGACAAGCTTGAACCCCCAAAATTATATGTTAAAGAAGATCGCGGTTGTGTCAAAGTGAAAACCCGTAACACGCAGTTTGAAGTGTTTGTTGGCATCACCCATGACATGCCGTTTAACTACCATATCGAAGGGGCTAGTGTCATCGCAAGTAAAGCCATTCAATTGAAAAAAAATACGCCCCTACAGTTTCGGAAGTATGTTGGAACGTTTGATAGTGTCCATCATCTTCAACTTGAGATGGCATTTGATGATTTATGTAATCAACTAAAGTATACATCGCTTAAACAGTTATATACCGAGCAAAAAGAAGCACTAGAATCGTTTAATAAGCTGTCCCACGTTTCACTTGATGATGGTTCGCAAGGTGAGACGGAAACATTGATTCGTTATAATCTCTTTCAATTGTATACCGCGGCACCGCTAACTACAGACACGAGTATTCCAGCAAAAGGACTTAGCGGAGAAGGTTATGAAGGACATGTGTTTTGGGACACTGAAATTTATTTACTCCCGTTCTTTATGCACATCGAACAGCCCACCGCAGAGCGTTTGCTCGATTATCGTTACCAACAACTGCCACGTGCACGCATCGAAGCGAAACGACTGGGCGTTGATGAAGGGGCTAAATTCGCTTGGCGCACTATCAATGGTGCAGAAACGAGTGGCTATTATCCAGCAGGTTCGGCCCAATATCACATCAACTGCGATATTGCTTATGCGATGATTAAGTTTTGGCAGTTGTTCAAGGATACCCGCCATCTTAAAGAAAAGATTTTGCCTGTCTTACTTGAGACTGCCCGATTTTTTAAACACGTGGTCCACAAACAAAACGATGTCTATCATCTTCATCACGTAACGGGCCCTGATGAGTATTCAGCGTTAATTGACAATAATTATTATACGAACAGCTTACTTAAATACCAGCTCAATTTTCTTGTCGGTAAGTTAGGTGCCTTACGGACACCAGGTGTGAGTAAGGCTGAACGGGATCAGTTCTTAGCCATCGCTGAAAACATTCGGTTACCTTATGATAAAGAACTAGACATTGATCTTCAAGATGAACAATTTCTTAGCCGCAAACCGTGGAACATCGATGCAACACCTGAAACAATGCGGCCCTTGATTCTTCACTACCACCCTCTCGTCATTTATCGTCATCAAGTCTTAAAACAGCCTGATACGATACTGTCACACATGTTGTTGCAAAATCGTCCCATGTCTGTCATGCGTAATAGCTATACATTTTACGAAAAGCAGACAACCCATGATTCAAGTCTTTCATATTGTGTGCATGCCATCCAGGCTGCCCGCTTAGATGATCTTGACACAGCACAGAAGTACTTTGACTATACCGCTCGACTTGATGTTGATAATGTTCAAAAAAATACCCAGCATGGTTTGCACATGGCAAACATCGGTGGGACACACCTTGTTTTAACCAAAGGATTCCTAGGTTACACCATTGACGAGCAGGTAAGTCTTTGGCCTAAACTGCCTGCATCATGGAATCACCTTGAGATGATTGTACGTCTTGATGCGAAGACATTATGTACTGTCCGTGTGACACATGAACATACCATATTAACTGCCGATCACGATGCGCCTTGCCGCATCTATGGACAGGACATTGTGTTAAAACAGAACCAACCGTTTATTGCAAAACCCCCAATGAGGGAATAATTTGTTTTAGCACCGACAGGGTGCTAAGACAATTGTTCACATAAAAAATTTTATAGGAGGATATTCATGAAGAAATTTTTGTTACTGAGTCTTACAGTACTATTTGCCTTTGGTCTTTTCGCTTGTGCAAGCGATGACGACGACAATGGCGACAACGGCGACAACGGCGACAATGGCGATGCCACGCCACTCATCATCTACCAAAACAAAGTAGAAATTGATGACGTCTTGTCAGCTTATGCTGCGGCCTGGGGTGCTGCAAATGATGTTGAAGTGCAAGTAAGAACTTGCGGCGGCGATGCGTGTGGTTACGCTGACCAAATTATTGCCGAGTTCAATGCAGCCAACGAGCCAGACATTTTCGTCTTTGAAGGTCTTGGACAATTCTTGCAATATCAAAGCAAGATCATGCCACTTGACGGCGAAGAATGGATTGACTACACAGACGTAGCGTTTACTTATGAAGGTGTTGTCTATGGCTTCCCTGTAAACTTTGAAGGTTGGGGTATGGCTTACAATGCTGATATGCTTGAAGCGGCCGATGTGGATCCTGCGACACTTGTAAACCGTGCAGCTTATGAAGCGGCTTTCCAAGCAATTGAAGCGCATTTTGCTGATGATGAGAACTTCAATGCACCTGTCTCTATGGCAGCAGGCCCTGGTTTGACTTGGGTTACTGGCCTTCATAACTTTAACGGTTATCTTTCAAGTGGCCTTGCTTATGACGACCGGACAGTCATTGACAATCTTCTCAATGGTCAATACGATCTTGAGCGCCTTGAAGCTTTAGCTGACTGGGTTGAGTTGCTCTTTGACTATGCAGCAACACCATACTTGACTGAAGGTTCATACGACGACATGATTAACAACTTTAAACTTGGTCGTACTGCTTTCATCCATCAAGGTAACTGGATTGATCCAAACTTACTCCAAGATGGTGGCATCGACTTTGAAGTTGGCTATGCACCGCATGCGTCTGGTTTAGGTGATGTGGATTCGATTTTCGTTGGAGCGCCTTCTTACTACGCGATTAACCCTGATGGCAATAACAATGAACTCGCCAAGCAATTCTTAAACGACATGGCAATGACTCAAGCGGGTCATGAATACATGGTTGTCGATGCGGGTTATGTTCCTGCATTCACGAATGTAGAACTCATTCCAACAGGCCCACTTTCTGCGGCGGTTTATGAATGGTCTTCAGAAGGTAACATTTACGCGTGGTGGCAAAACGATATGCCGCCTGGCTTCGGTATGGATGATCTTGGTCCTGTTTACTCCCAGTTTGCAGATGGTCAAATTGACAAAGAAAGCTTCATCAATAGACTTCGCGGCGAAATTTTGGATTTAGCAGACTAATTATTTGTAACATTCCGCAAGGACAAGGCCTTCCTTGTCCTTGTTTTTTTGCCACAGTTCACTCAATAATACAGGATGTGATGACAATGAAAAAACTCGCCGCTCATATGATGACACCGGATGGTTGGACTTTAGTGACGGACCATTTTGACGCGGTTTCAGCCATCCATGAAGGTTCAAACTTTATGATTGGAAACGGTTATCTTGGGTATCGGGGCACATTTGCCGAAGCCCGTAAAGCAGATTATGCAGCATGTGTCGTAACGGATACATGGGACAAAGCCGATGGCAAGTGGGAAGAGCTCAGTACCGTGCCGAATGCGCTTTTCACTATGCTTTACGAAGAAGAACAACCCTTAAACCCTCAGTTAAACCCCGTGTCATTCACGCGGTATCTGAATCTTAAAACAGCTGTTTCAGGACGGTCTGTTACATTTACAACACCGCAAGGTCACCAAATTGAACTTAAAGAAGAGAAGTTTGCCAGCGCCCAAAATCGCCATCTTGTGATGATGCGCTATAGTTTTAAAGCTGAAACAGCCGTTTCACTTAAGGTGCTGACAGGCATCGATCTCGATGTATGGAGTTTAAATGGTGACCATTTAAAGGATCATAAAATGTTTAAGCACGCCGATGATTATGGGGTGCATGCCGTCACTGGACAATCAAAAATCCCCATCGTTGTCTTAGAAAAAGTGTTGCATATGCCAGAAGGGGAAGCGCGTTTTTACGAGGATGTGCAAGAAGTTGGCCGCATCATGACGCTCAACTTAAAACCTGGTGAAACGCAAGTGTTAGAAAAAGCGATGCTTGTTGTGAATGGTCACGATTATGACAACCCACAAGAAGAAGCAGTAAGCATGGCTAGCATGCTAAATCGCTACGCTGATGCGCTTGAAGCGCATGTTGCACTTTGGGAAAAACGTTGGCAGCAATATGACATTGCCATTGAGGGGGCGCTTGATGATCAAGTGGCGCTGCGTTTTAATATTTACCATGCGCTCATCGCCACCCCGCGGCATAAACCTCTGCCTATTGGTGCGCGTGGGCTGTCGTGTCAGGCGTATCAAGGGGCGGCTTTTTGGGATCAGGAAATGTACAATTTGCCTATGTACTTATACCGCGAACCCCAAATTGCGCGTCAACTGCTAACTTACCGGTATCAAACATTAGATGGGGCGCGACGCAAAGCCAAAAAACATCATTATGAAGGGGCATTTTATGCTTGGATTAGTGGTAAAACAGGGGATGAGTTATGTCCAGACTTCTTTTTCAAAGACGTCC
>SKGI01000124.1 GCA_007117555.1 Candidatus Izemoplasma sp.
GAGTTTTCCAGTGGAAAACTAATTGAATTAAATGGCTTAATATAGACCTCAAACTGTTATAATTGTAGTATAAGGATGTGATGTTAGATGATGAAAAAACAAGACAAGCAACGTGACTTTATTATGATGACTATGGATGATATCGTGCCAAGCGATCATCCCTTGCGTATGATAGAGAAACACGTGGACTTTGATTTCATCTATCGCGTCACTCAGCCGCTATATTCAACCATTGGACGCACAAGTGTTGATCCGGTCAATATCTTCAAAATTGAGTTGATTAATATCCTCTATGGCTATAACAGTATTCGTAAAACGTGTAAGGCAATCCAAACAGATGTCGCCTTCCGTTGGTTCTTGAATATCCCCTTTACTGAAGCTACACCTCATTTCTCAACGTTAAGCAAAGTGTACTCGAGAAAGTTTGAAGAAAATGAAGTCTATGAGAACATCTTTATGTCTGTCATGAATCAGCTGCGTGAACACAACCTACTCAATACAAGCCAAGTCTATATCGATGGAACCCATATCAAGGCGAATGCCAATAAAAACAAACATGAAGATGTCGAGATTGAGAAAGCGCCGAATGTGTTTGAAAAAGAGATCCTCCAGCGTATCAACGATACTCGGAAAAACGATGGGATGAAACCGATTGAACCTGTAAGAGAAATGAAAGTCATTAAGCAATCAAAGACAGATCCAGATTGTGGCTACTATGTCAAAGGAGAACGCGAACGGCAAATGGCGTATGTAGCACAAGTCGTCTGTGATGAAAATGGTTATGCCCTTGATGTAGAAGTTGTCCCAGGAAATGTTCATGACTCACAGTCAGCTAGACCCATCTTAGACCGTGTTTTGAAAACATATGATATCAAGGCAGTCAGTGCCGATGCTGGTTACAAAAATGGTCCACTCGCTGATTTCATTATTAGTCACCACGCCCTGTTTTTCACAGCTTACACCCGTCCTAAAGGCAAGAAAGGTTTCTTCAAAAACCAAGACTTCGTATATGACGCTTATACCAAAGATGTTATTTGCCCCAATAATAAAATCTTGACGTATCAACGCACTGTGAAAGAAGGCTACAAGCTTTATCAAGCACAGGCCCGTGATTGTGAAATCTGTCCGCTTAAAGATCAGTGTACGAATCAAAAACAAAAAGAAGTTCGCCTGTCTGTTTTCCATGATGTCTTAGAATACGTTGAAGAGCTAAGGCATACAGATTATGGTATTGAGACATATAAGAAACGGAAAGAAAAGATAGAGAGGCTATTCGCTGATGCCAAAGAGAAACACGGCATGCGGTACACACGATTCAAAGGAATCAACCGAGTGAGAAACCATATCTTGCTCACTTTGGCATGCATGAACATGAAGAAAATGGCAACGCACCTTGAAAGAATCGAAAACTATCAAGAATAATGTTTCATATTTTTCTTTTTTAAGGCTAAATACAAGCAAAGAGTCATGCACAAACGTTATTGTTCGGCATGACTCTTTTGATTGACCGTATTTGTCAACGGTCTGAAAGGACATCCCCCAAGGCGATGTCCTTTTTCATTTTTTATAATGCGTCAAGCAAATGAATATAGCAACGTACACAACGAATAACATCTTCAACAGGCACTTTTTCTTCAACACCATGGATACTCTTTAAGGCATCTTTACCCATATAGAGCGGACTGAAGCGATACACATGGTCACTGATTCGGTGATAGTGACGTGAGTCTGTCGTAGCCATCATTAAATACGGTGTGATACATAAATCTCCAAAAGTTTTTTGGATGGCTTGTTCAAGCATTTGATAACTTTCATCGACTTGACTTACCGGTGTAGGATCAGAGCCATACAATGTGTGAATACTAACGGGGAGACCTTTTAGTTTTTTTGTGATGCGTTCAAGCACTTCCGCTTGAGTTTCTCCCGTCAACAAACGGTAGTTCACCCCGATACGTGCTTCACTTGGTAAAACATTGACCGCTTCACTTCCTTGCATCATTGTAAACGCCTGTGTCGTTTTCATCAGCGATAATAACTGTCCGCCGCGCTTTAAAGCAAGCCGTTTAACGAGCGGCCAAAACAGCCAAAGGTTCGCAAAGATTAACCGAATGCCAAAAGACTGACTTTCTCGGCCAAGTGTATCAAACATGTCGCGGACACTTTGGGTCAAACGAAGTGAAAATGTTTTCGGGTGATTAAGACGTTTAACGGCGGTCGCAAGCACGGTAATGGGTGTTTGATGGTCAGGTGTTGAGGCATGGCCGCCTTTCCCTGATGCGACAAGTTCAAGACTCATCACCCCTTTTTCAGATGTCCCAATCACGGCGACATTGCCTTTGACGCCGGGGAACACATCACTCGTAACGGCACCACCTTCATCGAGCACAAATCCAGGACGAATGTTCGCCTTCTCAAAATAGTCTACCACTTTTAAAGCATCTTGACCGAAGACTTCTTCATCCCCTGCGAAAGCTAAGTACACATCGCGTTCAAATGTTTTGCCTTCCGCTAACACATGTTCAACCGCTTCCATGACCGAAAGCAAAGTCGTCTTCGTATCGAGTGTGCCTCGCCCATAAACGTAACCGTCGATGATTTCACCGCAAAAAGGATCGTGAAGCCACGTCCCGTTTTGTGGCACAACATCATAATGTGACATTAAAACTGAAGGGTTGTCTGAAGATTTTCCTTTAAGTTTAAATAAAACAGCTGAGCCATTTATATCAATACGCTCTGCTTGCGCATTGATCCGCGGATAACGGTCAACTAAATAGCGGCGAAAACCTTCAAACTGTTCCGCATCGTTTTTTGAAGCATCAGGGTGGGAGATGGTCTTAAACTGAATCATCTTTGATAAGGATTCAATAATACGTGTTTCATCAAGCTTCACTGTTTCTATTTGCGCACTAGAACGCACCTTAGGCTGAAAACGTATTGCGCGAATGATTAAAACTGTAATGAGAAGCCCAAGTGCGCTAAGTACAACCGTTCCAATAATCATGAAACTTCATCCTTTCCATATTCACGAACATATAAAATTCTTGCGGTGACCACTGCGATCATACAACCGACCGGTACGAGTATACCGACTAGATCAGTCGCAGCCGGAAACGCTAAAAATAGTGTCGCCATAAATAAAATGGGCGGTAAAGCAATTTTCCAGTTGCGGCTAATGTAAACGACCCCAAGTGCCCCAAATAAGGCGGGGATAATGTTCTCAAACGACGGTTGTAACACCGGTGCCTCAAGCAGTGGCGTAAGTGGTAACAGTAAAAACGCACCTACCATAATAATTAACGTAGTGACTATGGTGCTTGTGGCAATCGCAATCGTTGAGACAACGTCGCCTTCTTCGGTGCCCATCTTAACATCCATCGCATGCATCGCTTGCATGGCTGCGGGCACTTTTAAGTTTGTCAGGTTGCCGGTCACAAATCCAAGATAGGTGCCGCCACTTCCAAGCATGGGCGAAAACGTAAACACTTCAATTGTCGTCACTGTCCAAAATATAATTGCCGTAGCGATGAAACCACGGATAAAGTTCGATAACAACGGCCATTCACCTAAGACAAGACTGATGGTTGTCGGTACGCTTATAAAAAGGATAAGCGCCGCCACCATCCAAGTTCGACCATACCGGTGAAGTTGGCTTTGATAATCTTTCATCATCGCACCCCCATAAAATGATAGAGGATGGCAAGTCCCATCGAACCAAGCATACTAAATGGTATGGCATAATTTTTCAACCAATTTTGGCGATATTTTGTAATCAACACACCGCAGATTGCCATGATACCTGCCGAACTTATAAAAACTAATATCGCCAATAGCGACACACGTGGATCGGCACCTTCTTCAAGAATACGCGGCGCCACCACATAACCAAGAAACGCTGAAATCATCCCAACAAACATCGCATTCATGAACATCTCGCTCCACACTTGGCTGCGAGATTGAATCTTTTGAACACGTCCCTGAATGCGCTTAAGAAATAACGGGATAATAATGAGCGGTGGCAAAACACCAAATGTCATCACCCAGACAACAGTCACAAAAATTTGTGGGTCGTTGATTAGCTGACTTACTGAAGCGCCGAACACACCTTCTACTACATTGATGGTGGCGGGTAACTCATATGTGACCGCGCCTAAAACACTTAAGCGAATCCATGGGATGACAATGCCCAATGTTTTCGACAGTGCAAGCAAGCCGAGCAGTATCGCCACTGACGGCGCAATACTAAACACCATTGAACCCGCTATCACTTTAAACAACTTACGACGTTCCATGCCAAGTTCCTGTGCTCTGATCAGTGCTTTACGTAAAAAAAACCATGATTGACTGAGGACAAAAACAACAACCAATCCGCCTAACAAGAACATCCACCACGCTGTCAAAAAATCCATATGTCACGCTCCTTAGTATGCTGTATTATCTTCATTATAGACAACCCCTAGCAAAACTACAATAAAAAAACCGCGCTTGGCGGTTATTAGGAAGCTTGAGAAGAGGACATACGTGATTTTTTTGTCAGTACCATATCGTGAATGTAAATGCCGACTTTCACACCGAGTAAGACGAGTAAAACATAAATAGAAACATCTTGAGCCAACAGCTCTCCTTGTGAACGAATTTGTTTAGCAAACACGCCTGAGGTCATGAGCGTCTCATATCGTCCATCAAGCGCATACAGTTCTACAAGATAATACGCTTTCGTGACGAGCACAAGGGCAAAGCCATAAATCAAAGCAAAGCGACGACGTTTTTGGACGAGTAACATCACAAGCAATCCAGCAAAAATCATACTGAGGAAAGGGATGTATATGAACGACTCACCCGTGTTGACAATGTCAAAACGTAACATAATAAAACTGCGACTGACTTCAACTGGGCTATCGTTATCCGGATTGACAAAAGGTGTAAAGATTGAAAAACCCATTTGAAGCGCAATCAAAAGGAGAATGAATAAAATGTCTTTTTGATAATGGTTGAAACGTTTCATGTTTTCACCCCATAAGTTGGTGGATCTAGGCGACTATAGTTTAGCATAATCACCTAGAGGGTTCAATGACTTAACAAGAACTTAACGTGACTTAACGGCGTTTGGTTGGACGAGAACCTGAGCGCGTGGCGAGCTGGTGCAAATGTTTCAATTCATGTGGCTTAAGACGTCTGGCGTCCCCTTTAGCTAGATTCTCAAGTGTGACGATGCCATACCGAATCCGTTTAAGCTTAAGCACTGGATGCCCAACACTTTCAAACATGCGTCGCACTTGACGGTATTTACCTTCAGTGATGACGATCGAAAGTTGTGTATTCTCTGAGGCTTTTATATATTCAACTTGACTGATCTTTGCGCGTTTGGTTTTCACACCATCTAATTTGATGCCCCGTTCAAGACGGTCTGAAGTAACCCGCCGCAAAAAACCTTTAATGGTCACTTGATATGCTTTTTCAATCTGACTGTTAGGCTGCATCATCAAATTGGCAAAGGCGCCATCATTCGTCAACAACAAAACCCCAGAACTGTCATAATCCAGTCGGCCTATCGGATAAATTCTTGCTTCTGTCTTTACATAATCAAGGACAGTCCGGCGACCATGTTCATCTTGAACCGTACTCAAGCACCCTGTCGGTTTATACAGAACATAGTATTCGGGTTCTTCATAACTAAGCGGTTTTCCATCGACAGTAATTTCATCAGACTTACGCACTTTAAAACCTAAGGTTGTAATGGTTTCACCGTTGACGGTGACGCGCCCCGCAAGCATCATCTCTTCTGCTTTACGACGCGAACATAAGCCACTGTTTGCAATCACTTTTTGTAATCGTTCCATAATACTACTCATCTTCTTCGTTTTTGACATCGGCGGACATGGTCCGCACAGTAAGGTATACACGTTTAATGCGTCGGTCTTTGATTTCTCTAATCGCAAAGACCAACTCGAGTGTTTCAGGCTCATTTTGATGGTCATAGCTCACTAACGTCTGGTGGATGATGTGTTGCATATCGACTTCGGGAATGTCTTCAAAACATTCATAAAGCCAACCACCAAGTGTTTTATCTTCCATCGGAGGACTCCCAAGATTCAGTTCATCGAATAAATCTTCAAGATTAATATCCGCATTGACCGCATACTCGCCTTCGCCGATAACGTGGATGTGTTCATCGTCCACATCATCGTGTTCATCGTATATTTCACCGACGAGTTCTTCTAACGCATCTTCCATCGTGACGATGCCGCTTGTGCCCCCAAACTCATCGCTGACAATGGCAATATGGACGTTTTGACGTTGCAACGTTTCAATCAACGTATCGACACGCATGGATTTAGAAACGAAAATCGGGCTCTTCATCAATTTACGCACATCGATCGGTTCTTCTTTAAGCATACATGTGAAAAAATCCCGTTCATTTAAAATGCCGATAATATGGTCTCGATAGCCTTCATATACAGGCAAACGCGAAAACTGATGTTCGAAGAATGTGTCCTTAATTTCTTCAATGGGCGCATTGATTTCAATCGACACCATGTCAACGCGTGGCGTCATAATTTCATACACTTTACGATCCGATAAATCAAGCACACTTTGCAACATTTCAGCTTCATCTTCATCGATGGAACCTTCTTCTTCCATCGTATCGATAATCGTTTCTAACTCATCTTCAGTCACACTGATCATCACACGATTATCCACTTTAACAAACAACCGTTTGATACCGATAAAAATCATCGTGATAGGTTTAAGAAGTTTAATAATGCCATAAAGCACACCACTGATACTTAAGGCAAGTTTGTCGGCGTGCATTTTGGCGATACTTTTAGGGATGATCTCCCCAAAAATTAAAATAATCGTCGTCATCACAAACGTATTGAAAATCATGACCAACGTTTCACTGTCTTGAAA
>SKGI01000084.1 GCA_007117555.1 Candidatus Izemoplasma sp.
CAAACAAAGCTAAATAAAAACACAATAATAATCGCTGGTACTGCGAGGGGTATCGCAATGCGTGTAAATATTTTAAAAGGGCCTGCTCCATCAAGTTGTGCCGATTCTTCTAAACTTTTAGGAATCATCCTAAAAAACGAGAAAAAGATGAGAATATAAATAGCACCATTTAAACCGTGACCTAAAACGGCTGGATATACAAAAGCACGCACCGAACCGAGTAAATTATATTGACTGTAAAGCCGAAACATCGGCAACATCGTAATTTGGGGTGGGACGATAAACGTCATAATCATTAAGACAAATAATAAGCGTTTGAAAGGAAAACGATACCGTGCAAAGCCATAGCCGATTAAACCGCTTGACACGGTGGCGCTAATGGCGGGCAATCCCGCCAGGTAAATCGCATCGAGCAATGCGCGTGGATAGTCAATCGTCGTCCACACCAAGCGATAATTTTCCCAATTCAATCGCGAAGGAATCCAACGGATCGAGACGCTGATGATGTCACTGACCGTCATGAAGCTGTTTGTGAGCATATAAAGCATTGGATACATGTAAATGTAGCCTAAACTAATTAGCAGCGTATAAATCATCAGTTTAAACAAAAAACCATCGGTGAAACGCATTCCTAAAAACATCCGTCTAAGCAGTTTTTTAAACTGATCAAAATCTTTGTCTTTCAACGCCTCAATTAGACGAATAAGGGGCGCGAATTTACGTTTGAGCGCGCTCATTCTGTCACCTTCCTTCGCCAAGAGATAATCCCGATAAACAAGAGAATAATCAATGACATCACCACAAAGTAAATCCATGACAAGGTGGCACTATAGCCATAGCCTGTAGTGAGTGCAGGCGTTGACTCAGTTAAAATGAGCGTTCGAATATAAACAATCACTTCATTCAAACTGAACACACTCATCGACACCACTGTAAAGACAACCGAAATGCTAATGAGTGGCATAATTGACGGCAACGTAATTTTCCAAAATGATTCCCAAGGACTCGCCCCATCAATCATTGACGCTTCATACACTTCTTTATCAATTTTTTGGAGTCCGGCAAGTAAAATCAAAATTTGAATACCCGCAAACCAAAGCACCAGTAAAATCTCATCGAAAAGTGCTTGAATCGGATTGGCCAAGAAATCGCCAACATTGGCGATGATGATGTCAATGAACCGGTACTCACTAATAGAAGGTAAGGTGGTCGCACCTTGGTTCATCAGTTCACCGATGACCGGCCCAGAAGAAATAATGACCGGGAAAAAGAATACTGTCCGCCAAAAGCCTTTCCCGCGAATGTTTTGATTGATTAACATCGCAATGACTAAAGCAAACACAATCGTCACCGGCACATTCAACAACAAGCGTAATACATAGCGAATGAGAATTTGAACAAAGAAGGGATCCGATAAAAATGCGGCACGATAGTTGTTGAAGGCTTGAAACTCAAGGCGTAAACCAGAATCTTCTGCTGCATCGAAATACACTTTAAACAAGCTGAGATAAAATGTATTGGCAATTGGATAAAGTGCAAAAATCAAATACCCAACAATCCAGATTAAAATGAAACTTAAGCCAATAACACTCTCTCTACGACGGTTTGTAATCGGCACATTCAGTCGATTGAATAAGCGAATGCGATGGTGATCAACATGCACAACTCGGTTGTGGACTAAGCGATGCAACAAACGACCGATGGGTTGACGAATCTTACGGTCAAGGAAGGCTCCAATACGCGTTAAAAGCCGCTTAATGCGCGTTAATAAACGCTTCATGGCGACACCTCCCTAACGACGACTTGTTGGGGCTCAACCGCTACACCATCAATCACTTGAATAGTGGATGTATAGTTAACTAACAAAATAACCCCATTATCATAGGTCACTTGACTAAGACCGATATCCGGGACTGTCCGCGCCACAATCGATGCCCCTTGCACGGCTTGAAGCGCTTCATTCACAAACTGATACTCCTCAATAATCTGATCTTGCCACATCGAAAACTGTGTCGCATAAAGTGCTTCAATGTCTGTGCCCCGTAAAAGACTCGAACGGTTCTCTGTCAAAATATACGCTGGATAAATACCAAAGTCAATCATCATCAAAAGCGGTGTGATGCCGAGACTGTTGAAATTTAAAAACTGACTGAACATCGACACATGACCACTTAAGACAATCGGCTTAAAGGGCACAAGATCACTAAAATACGCAAGTTGTGAGTTAAATAATGCGGCATCAAAATAATCACGCATGTAAGGGAAGGCATACGCCATCGGACTCGCGTAATGGCCTATATCTTCATACATGGTATAAATATCAGTATAATGACGCAACGCATCGCTACGTGTGTATGAATTCCGCTGATGGTAAGAAAAGAGTCGGTTCGCGATGTTTTCAAATAAGACTTCAACACCAAGCGCCCGGTAGTCTTCAAGATGGTCGCTTGCTAGACGGACACTTGTCGATGGATATAGTAAGTGTCGGTCTGTATACACACATGTGTCACACGTCCTAGTCAATTTAAATCGGTTGACCCCTTCAGCCACATCGCTACGCGTTGTAATATTGGATGTCGCTTCGGTCGCGGTTTGATAATTATTAACTAACAGCACGCGATGGCCATCTTCTTGAATGCCGTGCAGTGTCTCTTCAAAAGCACGCTTGCTGCCGATGCTGCGCTCAAAATTAACCGCTGCAGGGAGATGACCACTGTAGCCCCCTCGGTTCCAGCCGAGTAGTGAAATCGTTTGATTGCTCAAACCCGCAGTCATGAACGTATCCACCATGGTGCGCAGCCCTTCAAGCGAAGTCATCTCCACTTGGCGTGTGCCGATAAACGTACTTTGTGAATCGGCCATAAGCACTTGAAGATGGATGGGAATCGGGCCCGATGCAGGGGTTTGGGGTGTTAAATGACCTAGCCCAACCAAATACTGCTGGTACGTCCGAGCTAGCCCCACATAATCAGCCCGCTCATCCGCAAGAAATTTGTAATGGACTGTCACATCGTCTTTGCTTGCGGTATGGATGCGCATGGCACCACCCGTGCCATCTGAACTGAAGCTTTGGCGAAATGTCTGGTTAAAATCAAACTTCGTATACATGATGTTATAAGGAATGTTTGCGGCACCATTTGGATAAGCAAACAAGCGTGCATTCGTATCTCCTGATGCGATAACCCCTAAATACGCATGCTGTTTTACGCCATGAACTGCCCCAAAGACAGGCATGGATAATGGATAACTTGTGACCGATCTTCGTGTTGTAACAATCCCTTGATTCCCTCCATAAAACCGTTCTTCAAACGGTACAAGGAAACGCCCTTGATTGTCTTCATAACGAATCAAAGCCCCCACACCATCGGGAATAACCATATAACCGGGGATATCATCCATATGGGTTGCCCCCATGCCCGGAAACAAAATCAGGCTGGCCAACCGAATGCGCTCGGGATAGCTTTCTTCAATGCTTTCAAATGGAATGTGCGCGGTTAACCCTGTTTCGGTCAACGTCACATGCAGTTCAAAACGAATGCCGATTTCAACTAATCCGAAATTAATCATTTGTTCTAAGGTGAAATCGCCTTCTAAATAGCGTGGATAGTTTTGTTGGCAAATACGACGTGTACAAAACCCCCCCACATAAACAGTAAGTTCTACTCGGTTATCTACGACCTGTTTTTCTATCACAAACTCAGTATCTACTAAACCGACATTTTGTCGCAAAGAATAATTCGTTTGCAAGTTAATGTAGTCTAACCCAACCCCACTACTAAGAAGCGGCGTAAACGTACCTGCATCCGGTTCGTCAATGGCGGTCGCAAACACATAGCCATTCACTTTATTCTCGACCTTAAAATTAAGTGTCTCAGGGTTCATATATAGGACAAACTGATCATTTTCAAGTACCTGTTCGTCTGTTTCAAGAATTGGAATGATATGTTCAGGTGGGACTAAACTTAAATCATCCGGCTGATTAAAGCGCGACGACTGAAACAACAAGTTCTCTAAGTAAGGCAATCGCTCAAGCGGAACATCCTCACTAAGTGGTGGTGCTTGACCCTCAGCCCGAACGATGACCCAAGCAGTCAAAGCTATGAGGACAAATATCGAACTACGTTTAACGATCTGCAACACGGTAATACACCTCCATGACGACATCCCGAACTAAAATCCCCAGTTCGTTCAAAAGGATATACACAATAAAGAGTCCCAACAAAGCCATGACCATCGTGAACGCTGAAATCATAATCGATGATACCGTTTCACTAACGCTGTAAAAGTGGGTCTCTTTGACCATGAAAAAGAAATAGATAGCGCTGACACCTATCCCAATCACCCGCAAGAAATCAATTAAGAAGGCTTCATTATATGTCAAGAAATTAGAAAGAATTGTAATGACTGGCAATGTGAGGAAAAAAGGTGAAAGGGCAAAGATGGTCGTAATATAAACATCACGGAAACGGCCTTCCCCTTCACGAATGGAACCAATCAGCGTGTTCGCCAACACAAATAGTCCAATCGGTAAAATAACTTTAACAATTTCTTCAAGCAAATTGATTTCATGTAAGTTGCGATGATTAAACAAAAAACTCAACTGATAAATGTGGTGAATCCAAAGAAGAAAGAACAGCGCTAGCCAAATGGTTGCGGCATAAAAACTCACTTTCTTCTCCCGCTTGATCGCGTACGTTGCATCGGCAGGATTACGCAAATAATTAAATACATACAATAGATCATCAATGAGAGTGACCTTATCACGAACCCGCCGTAACCCTTTTTTGAGTGGATCTATTACAAAGTGGAAAAACTTTAACTTCAAGTTCACAACATACAAAAACAACAACGCAAACAACGCACCTAGTATCCAGCCAACATGATCAAGCAACCAGCGGTTGCGCACTTCCCAAAATGCATCGCTGTAACTGCCACGATCATACGCGAGCATAAACGCTTCGCGCGCTTCATCAAACTCACCTAACCCATAGTGCGCATTGCCAAGGCCGCGATGGGCCAAATCAAAGAAGTCATTCATACGTAAAACAAGTTCCCAAGGTTCTTGACTTTGCACATAAAATCCTTCTTGATAAAGCGCAAGTGCTGTATGCACCCGTTGTGTAAAGGTGGTTGGAAAGTATATTTGTAAAGTGCCTGCCGCACTGTCGAGTGTATAGATATTAAAATGCGAATCTACCGCAATGGCGGTCGGCGTGTTAAAAAGACCTTGGATTTGATTGCTGATGTCTAAGCCCCCAAACATAAACAACAAGTTCCCCTCAACATCATACTCATAAATCATTCCAGCACGCGTCAACACATAGATGTTGCCGATGGGGCCTACGAATACATCGACTAGATCCGATGCGTTGAACATCGCAGGTAAAACATTTTGACCACTGATGTTTAATCGTTTAACCCCGAAATTTTCAACCCCACGACTGACTGTATGAATCAAACCCCGGTTATCAATCGCCATGTTGGCGATTTCTGGCGGTGTTAAGTTAAACAGTCGGGCCCGTTGTTCTTCGGTAAAAAAAGTTTGTTGGAGTACAGTACGAAGTGTTGGGGCAATCGTATTCGTCCCAAAATAACCAAGAAACTGCCCCCCTGGACTAAACTGGGCTAACCCACGCGTTCCAAGATTTAAAATGTATACATTACCCCGTGTATCACTAATGATTTTATTCGGTTGAAACTCTTCTGTGCCAAAGAGTGGTGAATCAGGTCTTGTAAAGGTTTGGATGATCTCCCCCGTTGCGCTCAAACGATACGCCTGACGTGCAGCGCGGTCCGCTACAAACACCTCACCCATCGCATTGACAAACACGCCGGTAGGATTGAGCAAAAAGTCGGCCCCAAAAATGTCAACGGTGTCTGATTCCATATCAAACACAATAATTTGCCCGACACCGTCCACGCGTGTCGCAATGTAAATCACATTGTTCGCATCGATGTGAATATCTCTTGGCTCACCCAGTGAATGCCCCTGAATCTCTTGGACACTTAATAACGGTAAATAAGCTGTCTGAGTACGGACAAGACGATCATTACTCATCGTAAAAGTATGATAGCGGACACCTGTTTCTGCATTAATACGCGTACTAGAAAGCAGAAATAGCCCTAAAAGCGCACACAATATAGCAAACTTTTTCATCATTTCAACCCCGAATGCGCCATCGTGTTCATCACTTTATTTTGCAAGAAAATAAAGATGATAATGTTCGGCACGAACATGATTAAACTGGCCGCTGCCATCATCCCTTGTCCGGCGACAGGGTTACCGACAAGTGAGGCCAAGGTAGAGAAGTAAAACGAAAGGGTCTTCATACTTTCATCATCGACATACAAGGTCGAACCAACGACATCATTCCAAATAAGTTGAAACGATAAGATACCAACTGTCGCCACTGCAGGCGCAATAATTGGCATGATGATGCGCAAGTATATTTGCATCTCACTCGCCCCATCAATCTTTGCTGATTCAATGACCTCATTCGGTGTCTGATCAATAAATTGTTTCACTAAAAAGAGGCCAACAGGCAACGCGATGAGGGGTAAAATTAAAACGAGATACCGATCGATGAGTCCAAGTCGTGCAATCGTCAAATAACGGGGAATCGTTACAGCAATCGGTACGAACATCAACGCAAGCGTGTTAATTTCAAACAATAACTTCTTCCCTTTAAACTTCAACTTAGACAGCGCGTACGCCGCCATCGTCGTCACTAATATACTTAGAAAGACACCGACCGATGTCACAAGTACGCTGTTAAATACATAACGGCTAAAAGGAATGCCTGTATTCGCTGCGACCGACACCAAATTACGGAAATTATCTAACGTTGGCCGGCGCACTAAAAACCGGGGCGGAAAGGCAAACAGTTCATTCATCGGTTTAAACGCGTGGCTAACAATAAACAACATCGGTAATGATACAAAAATAGCCATTGGGATTAAGACGATAAAAAACTTAATTTGACTCCGATGAAAATGTTTTGGATTAATTTTCATGCCACTAAACTTAGCCATCTGTCTCCCCCCTAATCCCGCTCGCCAAGCAAGCTGAATGTGACTTTACTAATGCTGTAAATCATAATGAGAAGCACTACACTCACCGCTGAGGCATAACCCATTAAAAACCGAATAAAGCCAAAGTCTTCAATGTGATTAACCATCAGCTGACCGGCATACTGCGGTGTCGGGTTTGCGCCTGAAAGCTGCACACCGATCGCACCGACTTGGAAGGTGCCCACCACCGACATCACGGCCCCAAATAACATTTGCGGTTTCATAGACGGAATGGTGATGTAAAAAATTTCTTGCCAGCGGTTTTTTAAGCCATCCATATAGGCCGCTTCATACAACGTTTGATCAATATTCATAATCCCCGCTAACATCGCAAGAAATCCTACACCCATACTCCCCCATAGGGATACGACAATCATAATGCTCATCAAATACTGTGGTGAAGTCAGAAACTGAATGGGTTCTTGTACAAGACCGACATTGAGTAACCAAGCGTTTAAATAGCCGGTTGCATTACCAGAAAAGAGCACTGTCCAAACAACCGCCATCGCGATACCAGCCGTCATCGATGGGCTGTAAAGTACTATCGCTAGTAATGTGCGGGGACGGTGCGGAATTTGCGCGAGCATCCAAGCTAAGACAAAACTCATGCCATAACCAATCGGTCCCACAATAAAGGCAAAGCGAATGGTATTAGGTAAGACATGTTGCATGAAAACCTCATCGCGTGTTAACAGCTCAATATAGTTTCGTAACCCAACAAATTCAGGGGTTTCAATTGTATTAAAATAAGTAAAAGACAAACCAATCGCCAACAAAACGGGTATGACGATAAACGTCGCAAACAGCACAACATAAGGTGTTAAAAACCACCAAGGTCCATTCATTTTTCTAATCATGGCCATGCTCCTTCAGCCAGGCGTCAATTGTTTCGATCGTTGGGACCCGGTATGGTCTCAAAATCGCACCATCTTCAACATAACCAAACTCTTCCATGCGGAACAAAATTTCACGGTTGGCAATACGAACGGCTCGATCAAGCGTAATGCGTGGGTTGGCATCTTCAAAGACGATGCGGTTCCAAGCATTCGAGATTTCTCGTTCAACCATGTAAGCCCCTGGAATGCGTGACGCTTCAATCGCATAGTCCCATTGATTCAAAATGACTTCGATATGTTCTGGCGGTAAAGGCAATTGTGCAAATGCCTCAAGATTGGCGGTGTTCCACAAAAACTCTGTCCCATACGTTGTTTGTAAGCGCAGGGCGAAATCAACTTGGACTGCCGTTGACATCCACCACTCTAAAAACGCCCATGAATCATCCGGTCGTGTTGTCGTGGATAAAATCATCGAAGACTGAGCTCCCGATGCCGCATAACGACGCACAGAACCATCTTCTTGAAGCACACCTGGGTGTAGCGCGATATTCCATTTACCGGCAATTTCTGGCGCCGCAATGGTTAACTGTAAGTAAGTGGCTAAATCACTAATCCCAATCGGCAACGTTCCAAAGCGGAAATGATTGTAAAAATTCGGCACTTGTTTAGGTAAGTTATAGAGCGTAAATAGCTCTGTCATCAAACGAATACCTTCAAGATTGGCTTCACTGTTAATGACGGTCGACATCCCATCTTCTGCATACAAACTGCCCCCAAACTGATGCAAGAAAGGCAATGTCGCCACAAACGGCTTAAAGCCACCGTGAAAAGCGATTGGGTGGAAGAAATTCATCCCTAAACGTTGTAGTTCAGGTAAAATTTCTACAACGTCGTCCCAAGTATCAGGAACAGGTAAATCCAACGCTTCAAAAATATCGCTCCGGTAAAAAGTGACCCAGAAATTTTGCGTCAACGGCAACCCAAACATGCCGTCTTCAAACGCATAAGGAATCATCACCCCAGGCGCAAACTGCGCAACCGTATCGGCATAACCGGAAAACTGTCTCAAATCAAGACTTGCCCCCCGAATGGCAAACTCATAAGGAATCCAGTGATTTACGCCAAGTGCGATGTCAGGTGCGCGATCGGCCGCACTTGCTAAAATGAGCTTGCTTTCATCAGGCATCAATGAAAGTCTTACCCGAATACCGGTTGCGGCGGTGAAATCATTGTCGATGATTTGTTGCATAATTTCGACATATTGACGCGGGTAATTGGCCCATACTTCAATCACATCTTCTTCGGCTCGACCTGCTGCATAATCATGCGCTGTAAAAGACAAGAAAAACCGACGGACCGTTTCAAATGTACGGACCACAATATTGCTTGACGGTCGTGGCGCCCTGTCTTCACCTGTCACAAACAGCGCTTCTAAATCAAGGCCGTTTTCAAGGAGCACTTGCGCTGTACTACCTAAAAGCTGCGCAGTTGAAGCATCCCCATCCGCAAGCATCAACATCCTATTAGGAATGTCGTTGATATCACTGCGCAACGTTTCAAGTTGTCGAATCGCTAAACGAATGTTTGTGAGCTCCCCAGGTTCATGATGTTGACTGTACTGTTCAAGTTCCGTATTGATGTCTTCTAACGCTTCTATCCAGCGAGTCAGCCGGGGTTCTATATCGGGAATAAACTGGACAAGTCGCCACGTTCGGAACCGGTCAACGGTATTCCCAGTCAAACGTTTGATTTCTAAACTCAATTCTGTAATTTCATCCATCATAGTCAAAATATTCTCATACGCATTTCGGTACGGCTCTACGACGACTCTTAGACCAATTTCATGGGTGCCCGCTTCAAGATGAAACAAAAACGGCTCGTCATCACCGATGAGTTTACGCTCAAAACGGTTTGTAAAATGAAAAGGCACCATGGCGGCTTCCTCAAAAGGAACCGAACCATTAATGGTCAGCTCTCGGAAAACCGGCATTTGCATTAAATAATTTTGGCGATAATTGAAACCAAGATGGTATAACCCTGTCTCTTCGACTTCTACCTTAAAATACACGGTATCATTTCCGTGACGGAAACTCCAGCCATCAATCGTATTCAGTCGCAAATAACGGGAATCATACGCCGTAAAACCAGGATCCCTTTCACTGCGAAGACGGGTGGATGGATTGCTTTTCGATGTGAACGATTCAGCGCCGATAATCAACGTGTCTTGACCGCGTGGAACGCCTTCATGGGTGGCAAGATAGGTCGCATAACTCGGTGGGCTCTCAGGTGTCGATGCGGTGAAAGTCCCTAACATAGCTTGCCCACGTAAAAGCTCAATTTCGATGGTGTTGATCCCTGCTTCAAGTTTAAACGTTAGCGGTTGAGCATTGAGCGCAGTGCCATCATGAAAGAACGTCGTTTTCATCGACCGAACTTTAATCGAATTGGGCAAAATTTCATGACCGTAACGATCCGTCGCAAACGTTTCACGATCAAACACCCAACGCGTAGGTAAAGGTATGACACGACTTTCTTCAAACTGAAAAACGCCGTTGACACGCACAGCAAGCGTATTTGGCAAAATGTTCGCCCCAAGATCCATCTGATCCACCGCAAAGCGATAACGGCCCGCTTCGGGTGCGTCTAGCTCAAATTGAATCCGCTCACCCCGGCTCAAAGACACTGCCGGTTTGGCATATTCACTTGGTCCATCAGGACTAAGTGGGATATCATACTGGTCGGCATGGACTTGAATACTCGTACCCGCCGCAGGGAGTTGTGGCGCGCTTTGTCGTACTTGAAAGTACTGATTCGTATCCGTATCTAAAGGGGCAATCGCGTCTACCTTGATCACCGCCTCACGTGTACTTGTTCTACCAACACCCACCCAAATGAGCGTGAGTACAAGTACAAGGCTTAATACCCACCACTTAGGTTGTCTTAATTTTTGTAAGTAACGCATCATATCACCTCGAAAAGCAATGAAGCTTGACGGATTTGTCAAGCTTCATGCGTTTACCGTCTTAGTTTTGCATGGCCTCTTGAACCATTTGATTGAGTCTTTCTTCCCATTCACTTGCAAATGTATCCGGTGTCACTTCATTATTAGCAATACGTTCCCAGTAATTATTATCTTCATTGCCGACCCACTCCCAGAACGCTTTGTAGCCGGGTAGCCATTTGTCGACATCAGGTCGTGCTTGATCTAACAGTTCAATACTTTCACGTAACCCTTCAACATAATCGATAAAGATTTCAGCACGTGCCCAAACTTCATCATACTCAGCAATGGGGTAACGATCTAAGTACAGATCGCCACGTTCTTCCATCAAGTCAAGACGTGTCAGCCAACCTTGTTTGCCAAATGTCATCCATTTTGCGAGCAAGTAAGCTTCTTCAGGGTGTTCAGCTTGTGATGACACAACGATGAAGTCAAGAATGGTTGGTGGGAACTGTCCTGCATCCCCGCGAGGATAAGGCCAGAAACCAACATCAAAGCCATACTCTTCTAACATCGTATCGATCATCCACAAGTTCCAAGATCCATCGATGCTCATCGCAGTATAGCCAGCAAGCCAAGGCCAAACATCGCCAATTTCAGCCAGTTCTTCTTCTGTATGAGACGCTGGAATACCCCGTGCCCATAGATCAAGTTTTGTATCGTAAGCGTCAATCCAAGCTGGATTGGTAAAGTTAAACCGCTCACCATCCCATGTGTTGTAACCGATAGTTTCATCATCTAGCATGGGGAAGGTTGTCTCAAAGTCGAGATCGCCAAACCACGGATCGATGGCATACACCATATCGTTTTCGCCAAGCACACGGATTTGTTCGGCTAAAGCAATAAAGTCATTGTAGTGCCAGTCTTTTGGTGGGATGGGCACATTGTAAAAATCAAGTAATGTCAAGTTGATGTAAATACCTTTAATAAACTGAAATGATGGAATCCCATAACGGCCTGAGCCGTAAATGGCTGTTTGATCCACTTCTGGATACACTAAAGCTGTGTCAGGATCGGCATCCCAGAAAGCTGAAATATCAAGTAGCATCCCATTGTCATAACCCGTGGGTACATTATCAATCGCAAAAACTTCAGGTAGAACGTCACCCGCTTGGGCATTGAGGAGACTTTCAGTAAAAGCAGCCCCAGCACCGGTAATATCCTGACGTAATTCGACAGTAATATTGGGGTATTCGAGCATAAAAGCATCGATGAGACGTTGATTCAGTTCTTGATCGCCCCAGTCGGCATAGCTCAGCACGATGTTTCGTACAGGTATTGTATCGCCATTGTCGTCGTCACTACACGCCATAAGGACAAACGCGCCGATAAAGATTAGCAACAAGCTAAACCATTTTTTCATAATAAACTCCTTTCTTATCATGGGTACTCGATGTGGGTGATGATCTCACCACCCACATGCGAGTGACACTATTTTTAATGCTTGTAAAGTCAATTATTCTTCTGCAGGACCTGATTCCATTGTACCATTGAAGACGAGCTCAGCATCGACGAATTCGCCTTCGACTTCGACTTCAAGGGTGACATTGGCTAAATTAAATGTTTGGGGCGCATCTTCACCCGCAAACAACATCCCCATTTCAAACTTCAGTTGCGCTGGCACGCTGTAGTCAATTTCTGCATCGTCTAAAGTAAAGATTACTTCATAAGCTTCTAAATCACTATCGACTTCAAGCGTCTCCATGTGGTATGGCGTCCAGCCGCCACCACCGTGGCCAATTGCTAAAGTGATTTCACCTTCAACGGAAGCGCTCGCATAAAAACGTAAGCGATACGTCGCACCCGTTTCAAATAAGAAAGAACCTTCATTGTCTGCACCTGTGCCAAGGGCAAAGGCATCTTGGATCACTTGCAGTTGCCAGTTTTCCCAGAAATTGATGGCTGTGATATTAACTGTCATTAGGTTATCCGCAAATGTCGCTTCTGCAGCGGAACCTTCCCAGTCGTTCACAAAGACACGCCAACCTGGATATTGTGGCTCATCGTTTCCAGGATCAGGGTCTGGATCAGGGTCAACCGCTTCGCCTGGTTCCATATTGCCATTGAAGACGAGCTCAGCATCGACGAATTCGCCTTCAACTTCAACTTCAAGGGTGACATTAGCTAAGTTAAACGTTTGGGGCGCATCTTCACCCGCAAACAACATCCCCATCTCAAACTTAAGCTGCGCTGGAATGCTGTAGTCGATTTCTGCATCGTCTAAAGTAAAGATTATTTCATACAGTTCTAAATCCGCATCGACTTCAAGAGCTTCCATGTGGTATGGCGTCCAACCGCCACCACCGTGGCCAATCGCTAAGGTGACTTCACCTTCAACGGAAGCACTCGCATAAAAACGTAAGCGATAGGTCGCACCCGTTTCAAATAAGAACGAACCTTCATTGTCTGCGCCTGTGCCAAGGGCAAAGGCATCTTGGATTACTTGCAGTTGCCAATTTTCCCAGAAATTGATGGCTGTAATATCAACTGTCATGACGTTGTCTTCAAACGTCGCTTCAGCTGCAGAACCTTCCCAGTCGTTCACAAAGACACGCCAACCTGGTTTTTGTGGTTCATCGATACCAGGATCTGGATCGGGGTCTGGGTCAACGCCTTCACCAGGTGCCATCTCACCATTCACAAGAAGACCTGCATCGACGAACTCGCCGTCTTCTTCAATTTCTAGTGTTACGTGGCCAAGACGGAATTGTTGTGGGGCAAGCGCATCACTAAAGAGCATCCCCATCTCAAGCTTAAACTGACCAAGTACATCATAATCGCCTTCCGCATCGAGTGTGAACACAATCTCATGATGGGTCATCTCAGGACCGACTAAAATGCCTTCCTCAACAAAGTAAGGCGTCCAGCCACCGCCTGCATGACCAATCGCTAAGGTGATTTCACCAACCGTAGAGGCCATGGTATTGAAACGGACGCGGTAAGTCCGGCCTGCTTCAAACTGGATAGACCCTTCATTGTCTTCACCAGTGCCAAGCGCAAAGGCATCTTGGATAACTTGGAGTTGCCAATTTTGTGAGAAGTTAATCGCAGTAATGTCAAGGACAAGCATGCCATCCTCACCATAAATGTGCGCTTCAGAACCTTCCCAGTCATTGACGAATGCACGCCAACCCTCAAGGGCATAGACAGTGGGGGCTTCAGCCATATGGCCGTTGAAAATTAAATCAGTGGCGACGTATGCTTCGTCTTCAAGAACATCAATTTGTACGTTGGTCAAGTGGAAGCTTTGTGGGGCTTCAAGACCGCTAAACAGCATCGCCATTTCAAGTTTAAACTGCGCAGGTACACTATAATCGCCTTCTGCATCGAGCGTAAAAATGATTTCATGTGTTTCCATAGTTGTAGTGACGGTAATGTCATCCTTAACAAAATAAGGATGCCAGCCGCCCACTTGATGGCCAATGGCTAATGTAACATCGCCTTCAACAGAAGCCATCGCATCAAACGTAACACGATACGTTTGACCCGCTTCTAAATAAAGCGAACCTTCATCAACATCTCCAAGACCCATCGCATACGCATCTTGGATAATTTGTAATTGCCAATTTTCCCAGAAATTAATGTTCGTCAGTTCAACCGACATCACGTTATCTTCAAAAGTCATGTCAGCGGCTGAACCATCCCAGTCATTGATAAATAGACGCCAACCAGGATACTGAGGGAGTTGCATCGAATCATCGGGTTCAATGACCGTGATAATCCGTGTAACGGTTGCAACATTACCCGCTTCATCGCTCACTGTGTAGACTACGGTATATTCGCCAAGTTCGTCTACATTAACATCCGATACAATGTGCTCAAGCGTCAAAGTAATTTCGCCATCGACATTATCCATCACCGAAACGCCCGCGAGCGGATCAAAGGGTTGACCGAGTGGAATCGAGACATCTGTCGCACCACTAATGACCGGTGGAATCGTGTCTTCAATATCGTCAATCGGTACGATGGAAACATTATCAAGGTAAATCGTCGTTAAATAATTATCCGGTCCGACCGTTCCTTTTTCAAAAAGAATGGCCCCATTCTCATTGGTCTCTTGCCCCATAATAAACTCAAACGAATACGTTTCCATGTCCGTAGTCAAGTCAAAAATATCCGTTTGGCCTGGTTTAAAGTTATTAAACCAAGGTGGACCATCGAGCAGTTCACCAATTTGAACATGAATCGAACGTGGGAGTACAGAACGGGCATCAAACGAAACACGATAAGCTTGCCCTTGTTCAAAGGTAATGCCAGTGTTTTCTAGGCGCGGCTCCCACATACCACCGCTAACTGAGTGAATCTCAATTTGGAGCTCACCATCGACAACTGTGTACGTTGCATTACCGCCTTCAAGGCCAGTCGTGGTAGTCCAAAATGCCATACCGAATGTGAAGTCACCGTTAGAAACCATGTCATCGCCGATGTCATCGGGGTTCACTACGACAAACAAGTAACGGGTTTTTTCTGTCCGGTTGCCGGCCGCATCTTCAATCGCATAGCGCAGGAAGTAACTGCCTACTGCATCGACATTAAATGTACCGGTCACAACGATTTGGTCGGTAATATCGCCGTCCGTATCGTCAATGGCTGTGACACCATCGAGGGGATCAAATTCTTCACCGACAAAGATGGTGATGTCTTCAACACCCGTTAAAACAGGTGGGGTGGTGTCTCTTGGGCTGACTTCGCCACAAGCAACAACCAAAAAGCTAAACCATACTGTGAGTAAAACGAGTAATACTTTTTTCATACTTCTGAATCCTCCTTCTTTTTATTCATTCATATAAATAGTGATTGAATCATAAAGCCCGTCTCTTATATCTTCAGCCATACTGCCTTTCAGCGCATCGCCTAAGATCATCGTTGTTTCCCCTTGACGCGTTACGGCAATTTGATGAATATCGCAACGGTCAAAGGTATGGTCTCTTGAAGCATTCACATAAGTTACTTTGGTGTTTTTAAGGAACGTAAATTGAACCGTGTTGTCTGCTTTAAAAAACTTTTTATGTAAACGGGGTTTAAAGCGTAACACCAACGTATCGTTTTCAATGGTAAATGGGTTCCCCCCTGTCATCATCGTCACCCACATAGACAACACTTCTACGGTTGAGCCACTTAAGCGAGCAAAAAAGCCTTGGCCGTGAATGGCGGGATCAGGATTGTTAGATGGGGCAATAAAACTTGAGTTTTCTAAAGGATTGCGACCGTATACATCTGGATCCATAAAACAAACAAAATTCGTTTCAATCGCTTCATAGAATTCTTCATATAAGCCCGCTTTTAACAACCCATACAAGTATTTATACGTCATATGCAAAAAGTTGCTTTCTCGTTCTAACCAACCCGGTGTGAAGGCATGAATACGACCGATTTCATGCGATTCTTCATCAAGCGGTACACTCGTTTTATACATTTTGAGTACGGAGTCATAGATGTCTGAGTGGGTAACGGCTTGATGCACCGCGTGACTCGAAGCTTGCATCAAACCGCTTTTAAGTAAGCGTGCTGGGGCTTCAAGAAACGGTGGCAGAGCATGTTTTGCATAACGAAGCGGCTTCACTGCAGGGTATTGTTTGTGTGTCAGAGCAGTGGGTGTGTCTAGCGATGCTTGTTCTAAAACATCATACGTTAAAAAGGTGGGCGGTAAGTAGTTAGACTGCTTTGTAAGGGTGTGCAATGCCTTGCTAAGCTGACCGCTTAACGTTTCAAGATAACGGTGAATGTCCTCTGAAGAAACTGATTTAGTCGTACCTGATAACCCAAATCGAACCGCTTCACGGTACTGTTCGCGCAACGTGACGCGTGAGGCATAATCGCCAAACTGGGCAAGACCCTCTAACAAAGTGACCAGTTCTTCTGGTAATGTTAATGGGCGTGTACTACGGTGTTCAAGAAGAAAGTGCACCACTCGCCACAGTTCAATCGTTTCTGAAACGCCCGAACCAAGCAAGCCTGGCAGACCGTTCATGGCATCATTCCAACCTGGTTTTTCCGCTTCCATCTCAATGCCGATATTTTCAGGATCGAGCTGGGCGTGCTTATTTAAAACGAGCATTAACAGCTTAATATAAAGTGTTGTCTCATAAGGTTTACCTTGACTCTTAACCCAGTTTTCTTGATAAGGATCCATATTCAAGCGTTTAATCTTTTCATGATCGAAATGACGCAAGCTACCATATTGACGAACTTTACCTTGAGGTGTTTTAACGATTTTTTCATGCTGGGGCTTCACCGTAACTGGGGTATCAAATGTTAAGTAGGACTGATCTTCAAACAACAAGTTTTCCATCCGATCAGGATAGATGGCTTGATATGACTCAACTAAATCTAAAATGTATGTAAAATGATCAATCCAGTACCCTTCTCCATACTGTGCGTGGATGTGCGGCTCAGCAATCTTGATGATGTCCGCAAGATACTGTTCTGCGGGACTGCTTGTTTTCAGTTTTTTCGCTTCAACAAAGTTGACAATCGTTCCCGGTGTGAACGGTTTTTGTAAAAAGGTATGTAAACGGGGTGCATCCTCTTTGAAATGTTTTTCAAGGACGGATTGCGCGCCATTTTTAAGGATAAAGCGCATGCCGTTCACGACAAGTGGGTTATAACCATCTAACTGAATTAAACTGGCAAAGAAACGAATGTTAAACCGACCGACTTCAGGGTGGATGAATGAATCAAGTCGACGATTTTGGCACACGTCGCGGAAGTTACCCCCACCTTGCGAGTAATATTCTGGCGCGAGACTAAAGAAATTATAATCCCGCTCGAGATCGCCATGGCGACGGGAGTAAAGATGATAGATCGTATCGCCGATTTTTTCGGGATAGCCCCCACGCAAAAAGTTATCGAGATAATTTTGTTTGACATATGCATCAAACAAAGGCACGGCTGTTTCGGTATGCACATCATTAAGCAATGATTCTAGCAATGTATCCATCTCAGCTTGTGCGACTTGAATGGCGTCTGCGTGAGCGATGTCTTTGAGTGTTGTTTTTAAGGTTTCATAGCGTGCTGCATGGCCGATCAAGGCATACAGTTTAACCGTTTCACCTGGTGCGAGTGTTTTTGTGAGTGGCACGAACGCACCTGGTATTTTATTGGCGGTGATTTGCGGTTGTTTAACAAACGCTTGAAACGGTGTCTCATAAAAGACTTTTGGGTGACGTTTAGATGTCTCTTGCCCAAATACTGTACGCATATCAACCATCGGCCTTAGCCGTTTCGCCTCATCAAAGGCGACGTAAAATGTGCCATGCTCCACATCTTTCACTTCACTTGAATCATCCGTTGAAGCGCGCAGTACATAATACGCGCAATCATCTTCAAGGTGACGCACGTCCATCCAGCTCGCCAGCAAATTTGACGTCGCTTTGAACGCCATATTATCGATGCCAGAAGGCAACAGTTCTGGGAGCCCATCTAATATTTCAAGATTCATGGGGGTGTTCGTTAAATTTTCAAACGTCACCGTACGCACTAAAGCCGCAATCGGTTGGTTTGGAAGACCAAAGTAATCTATGGTCGTCTTTAAGCCGAGCGCTTCGTTCGTTTCGCTCAGCGCAAAACGTGCGCGACGGACAAACATCGACTGTGGATGCACCCCAGCTTCACCAAAAGGTTCATACGTTTGGCCATGTGTTTTTATAAACGTTCTAAAGCCCGTTGTACTGACAGACTCGTACGCTTTATTCGCGGGTGTAAAGGCCATGATGGGGTGGTTTTTATTGTTTAAGCCAAATCCCGCAATACCTTGACCACGGTTAACATAAAAGACCCACAAAGGAATGCCCATCTTTCCTGCGACACCTGGTAAAAAGTTCGCAAACGGGTTTTTAGATTGAAAATCATCCATCTTGAAGGTGCCTGTATTGCAATCATAAGCTGTCATAACGCATCACCTCGTAACACAAAAGTTGATATACTGCGTCGGACACACGTCACATCGTGTGGACCCGTTGGCGTTTCAATTCGGATGCCGACATCGGCTTCACTTTCATTTTGAATAATCAGAGCGATTGAGCCATCGGGATTTTTAAAGGCGACATGGCCAATATCAGGGTGTTCAAGCTTGCTTGCAATACGGATTGCGCCCGGTTTAACATGGGCAGAAAAATGTTGGATGGCATGGTAAGTGGTGTTGATGGTTAACGTATCAGCGGCCGCGTCATACAACATTGGGGCATCACAGTAGTTCCCGACATGATTGGGTCCACCTTGACTGTTTAAAATTAAGTTCCAATCAAGATAACCTTGACAGCCATTGCTAAAGTCACCAATCATATTGCGCGCATATCGTTCGCCATTTTCAAAGACACCCGGTTGAGGCCCGCCTTCGATGCACCCTTCTGTAAAGAGTAAGCCTTTATCAGGAAATTCTTTATGGACCGTACCCACTTGTTCAAAGTCCTCACTCACATACCAGTGAAAAGCCGTCCCCCAAACATACTGAGCGGCTTCAGGGTCGGAAAGAATGGCCCGTGCTCGTTCAACCATTAAATCACGGTTGTGATCCCAAATGAGCAGTTTAACGTCTCGATATGGTGACGCATGAAGCATGGGGCCGAGATGTTCTTTAACAAAGTGTTTTTCTTCTTCTGCCGTATATTCACATGAATCCCAAACTTGAACCGCTGCAGGTTCATTTTGAACAGTGACCGCAAAGATTGAAAGACCTGCCTTCGTATACGCTTCGATAAACTTAATAAAATACCGTGCCCACAAATCATAATAGGACTTTAGAAGCTTGCCGCCTTGAGCCATTTGCTTATTTGTTTTCATCCATGCTGGTGGGCTCCACGGCGAGGCCAGTAAATCAATCGTGCGCCCCGCTTCAGCTTCGGCCGAGCGAATCATTGGCAACACATAACGCGTGTCACGTTCAATAGAAAAACTTTCTAGCGTTGTGTCACCTTCATCAATATATGTATAGTGGCCCAACGCAAAATCACAACTGTGAATGGCGACGCGCCCAAGTGTGTACCCTAGACCCGTTAATGGATTGAAGTACGCTTCAAGAAAAGTGCGTTGATGTGCTTCAGACATCGAAGCAAACGTGATGGCGGCTGCTTCAGTGAAAGCGCCACCATAACCTAAGACAGTTTGGTCGCGATCGGCTTCATCAAGAAAAAGCCTCAACGTCGTCGTTTCAGCTGGTCGTTTTACTTTTAAATGTCTAGTTCTTTGATATTTCGCCGTTTCATAATGATGAATCATGGCGTCCTCCCAAACCTAACTAAATCGTTTTCGTTTATAGAATAACATACTTGTAAACGTTTTACTATAACGTTTTCGTCTTTTATAAATAAGCCTTTATTTTATAAATAGTTCGTGTATATCACCCAAAAACGCCTACCTTAATTGTGTAGGCGTTTGTGGGTTATTTGTCATAGATTTTCTTGATTTATATCGTTAAGAAGCTGATCTATTCTTCCAAAAATCTTTAAGCAAATCGATCATCATCTCGCCGTGTTCTACCGTTTGAACTTGCCAGTGTGCTGGCATGAGTGAACGGTAAAGTGTCGTGTCATAACGGGTATCTAGTAAAATCGCGATGCCTTGATCAGTCGCTGTGCGGATGACACGCCCAACCGCCTGAATGACCTTATTCATCCCAGGAAACGTATACGTATAATCGTAACCGTTAAAGCCGCGTTGATCAAAATACTCACGTAGATGTGCGGTTTGTTTATTAAAGGCAGGTAAGGCGACCCCGACAATTAAAACCCCCGCTAACATATCGCCCACATAATCTACGCCTTCACTAAAACTGCCGCCCAATACAGAAAACATCAATTTTGAGCGTTCGCCTCGGGTCTTAAATGTTTCGATAAATGTGTCCCGTTCAAAGGTCGTCATCGACCGCCTTTGGACCACAACATCGTAGCCTGTCTCATCAAAATCTTCAAGCACCATATCCATGTACGCATAGGAAGGGAAAAAGACAATATAGTTGCCCGTTTTCGCTTCAAGCATGGCATACAACGTGTCGATGATATGTGTGACACTGCGTGGTCGATCGCGGTATTTCGTCGATGTCGTCGCATCCACAAACACACCAAGATGACGCGGATTAAATGGACTTGGAACTTCAAAGTGTTGGCCTTTTCCTTCCGTTAATAAGTCGGCGAAATAGGTGACGGGTTTAAGCGTGGCCGAAAAAAATACCGCGCCACCGCCCGCTTGGTCAAGTGTCTCATTTAAATGCTTTGCCGCATCAAGGCAAACAATTTCTACTGCGGGATCTAAGCCTTGGTCATTCGTCGTATACACAAAACGAAACGCTGCATTGTAATATTCACTAATGCGCATAAATTGTACCAACAAGAAATACCCTTCACGAATCGGCTTACGCATCGGATGCTTCTTATGGTCTTGAAGCCACTGATCAAAGCGGACCATCGTCTGGTGAACGTTCTCAAGCAACGTATTGTCAAGGGCGTTCTCGACATGATAATGCGTCTTGATGACGTCATAGTGAGCGATGCGGTCATGAATCGCTTCAATCACTTTTTCAAGCTGCCGCGCAAGCCGTTTGACACGGTCCGTTTCACACTGTTTGGCCAAAGTTAACAGTGACGCAACATCCAGTCTAGCGGAATACATCGAGCGCGAACGTTCGACGAGATTGTGCGCCTCATCGACTAATAGCTTCGGTTTGAACGCGCCTTCTTCAAAAAACCGAATTAGGCGGATGCGTGGATCAAAGACATAGTTGAAGTCACAAATAATCACATCGGCGTGCAAGGCAATTTCAAGGGCAAACTCATGGGGACAAATCGTATGAAACTCACCATACTGTTTAATGAGGTGTGCCGCATACACATCATCGTGCACAAACACATCTTCAAGCGCCGCACCTAAACGATTGTAAAAGCCTTTTGCATACGGACAAATGTCTGGGTCGCAATCGACTTCATCGCGCAAACACATGGTTTCTTTTGAGTTGAGCGTCAGCGCTTTAATTTTAAGACCGTGTGCTTTAAGACGATTAACCATCTCAAGGGCAATGGTCTTTCCAGCATTTTTAGCGGTAAGATAAAACAGTTTTTCTTTGGCATCGTTTAATGTCTTAAGCCCTGCAAATAAGCCTGCGATTGTTTTACCGATGCCTGTGGGGGCAGTGGCATACACGATTTCCTTACGGATAAGCGTCTGATAGACGGCCCCCATAAAATGATACTGTCCTTCACGAAAAGCTGGATACGGAAATGTTAGTCCTTCAAGGGTGCGTGTTTTTTCCGCTGCGTGGCGATCCATTATATCGACCCAATCAAGATACCTTGTGAGGGCCGCTTCTATTTGTGGTTTCAATGTCCCCATGCGTAGTTGTTTTGTGAATGTTTTAATTTGACGACTTTCTGTATGAATATATGTCAGCTGGCCTATAACACTTTTGATCCCATGCATCAGACCATACAAATACGCATAAAATTTGAGTTGCATCATATGGGCAGGATATGTATCTTCTTGAATAATCGATAAATCGGTCGCGGTACTTTTTATCTCTTCAAGCACCGTTTTACCGGCTTGATTTAAAACCCCATCAATCTGGCCAGTGATGTGCACATCATGA
>SKGI01000139.1 GCA_007117555.1 Candidatus Izemoplasma sp.
GTCGAAGCCTAGTGACTATGCAAGCATGGACCAAGCGATTCCTAAAGAATACAGCGGTGATTTTAATTGACAAACGTCGCAACATTCATTATTATGATACTAAAGACAACGATGAGGTCATGACAAGCCACCCCAAGCGAGGCAGGATGGTGCAAGCTGCCACTGGCAACGTTACTCCCTCTGAGTCGCCCGTGAAAGCGAGTGCCGCCACCTAGCGTTATAGGTTTGAGCGCCGACATGTCGGAACTAAGGTGGTACCGCGGAGTAATTCGTCCTTGATTAGGGCGTTTTTTTATGTGTTTAAAATACCGTTAAGAAAGGATAAGCCTATGAGACAACCCCTTACCATTAAAGCACTCCAACAGCACATCAAAACCATTGATTACCAACCAGACAAACAGTATGAAGTGGTACTCAAACTGTTTGAAGAGGTTGGTGAACTGAGTGTCGAGATGCGTAAAGCACACCAAGACGGTTTAAGTGGTGAACGCAAACAAGCCATCATGTATGAACTGTATGATGTCTTACATTACGTGACCCATATTGCAAATTTGTATCAAATTGATTTAGAGGAAGCCATTATTGAAAAAGATAAAATTAACGCGCTGCGTTACCATGAAAGAGAGGGATTAGACCATGATTGATATTCGTTTTCCTGATGGTCGCACAAAAGCATACGAAGCCGGGGTGACCCCAGAAATGATTGCGGGCGATATTTCGTCTGGATTGAAGAAAAAAACCGTTGCCGCTTTTGTAGATGGGGCACTTTATGATCGCAACCGACCCATTGAGCAGTCCGCCACCATCGAGCTCATTACCCAAGACCAAGAAGAAGCGTTTGAAGTGCTCAATCATTCAACGGCGCATTTGATGGCCCAAGCGGTTCGGCGCATTTATGGCGATGCTTTATTTGGTGTAGGGCCACCGATTGAAGAAGGCTTCTATTATGATATCGCCACCGAAGCGACCATTCGTCAAGAAGACTTACCAGCCATTGAAGCAATGATGCGGCAAATTGTGCAAGAAAAAATTGAGATGTACCGCGAAGAACTAACGCGTGAAGAAGCGCTGAAACGCTTCGAAGGCGATGCCTACAAAACAGAACTCATTCTTGAGTTACCTGAGGATGAACCCATCTCAATCTATACTCAAGGGGAGTTCGTCGACTTATGTCGTGGCGGTCATATTGGCAACACAGGACACATCAAACATTTTAAATTGCTAAGTGTCGCCGGTGCTTATTGGCGCGGCAAATCTGAAAACACCATGTTACAGCGCATCTATGGCACCAGTTGGTTTTCACGTGAAGCGCTTGAAAACCACTTGGCTGTATTAGAAGACCGTAAAGCACGCGATCACCGCAAACTCGGTAAAGAACTGAAAATCTTTGAGCTCAATCAAGAGGCGGGTCAAGGACTAGCCCTTTGGTTACCCAATGGGTATACCATCCGTAAAGTACTTGAAGATTATGTGTATAATCTTGAACGTCGCGCTGGATATAAGCACGTTTCGACTCCAGTACTTGGGACAAAAAAATTATATGAAATCAGCGGTCACTTTGCCCACTATCAAGAAAACATGTTTCCTTTGATGAGTCGTGATGGTGAAGAATTTGTGTTAAGACCGATGAGTTGTCCGCATCATATGATTATATATAAAAGCGAGTTACGCAGCTATCGCGATTTGCCGTTACGGCTTGCGGAAATTGTCATCATGCATCGCTATGAAGCCAGTGGCGCCCTGTCAGGTCTTGAACGGGTCCGCGCGATGACCTTAACCGATTCACACATCTTTGTGCGTAAAGACCAAATTAAAGAAGAAGCGTTGGCTGCGTACAAACTCATCTTACAAGCGATATCAGATCTAGGCCTTAAAATCGATTACGTAGAGCTCGCTTTACGAGATAATGAAAAAGGCAAGTTCCATGATAACGATCAACTATGGGATGAAGCTGAGGCGATGCTTAAAGCCTTATTAGTCGAAGAAAACATTGAACACCGTGAAGTCAAAGGTGAAGCGGCTTTTTATGGTCCGAAAATTGACATCCAAGTTCGGACAGCCATGAATCATGTCATTACGATGAGCACGGTGCAACTGGACTTCTTATTGCCGGAGCGGTTTGACTTGACCTACATCGGTCAAGATGGTGAGAAACACCGACCCGTTGTCATTCACCGGGGCCTAATTTCAACATGGGAGCGGTTGATGAGTATTTTACTCGAACAGTACAAAGGGGCGTTCCCCACTTGGTTAGCTCCGGTTCAAGTCAAAGTATTGCCTGTTAACATCGACAGTCACCGGGCGTATGCGGACGCTTTAAATGAACGGTTCCTCGATGAGGACTTCCGCTCTGAACTTGATGCGCGCCCGGAAAAACTTGGCTATCGTATTCGCGAAGCACAAACCTTGAAAATACCGTATCAAATTGTCATTGGCGATCAAGAAGTCGCCGATCAAACGGTCACGTATCGCCGCTATGGCGAAAAGGCCCAAACAACCGTACCACTCGAAGATTTTGTAGCCTTGATGCATCAAGTGATCCGCGACAAGTCATAAACACATAAAAAAACGCCCCAGTTCGCCTAATTCATGTTAGGCAATGGGGCGTTTTCATTAGGATAGACGTTTTAAATTGCGGATGAAGTCCGCATCAGGGTCAATGTAGATGGTTTTTTGTTGGGTGTAGGTCACAAAACAAGTCCGCTTACCCGGAATCTTTTTGATATGTCGGACTTCGGTATAATCGACGGCAACGCTAGAACTTTCTTTCATCGGTGAGTAAAAGGCCGCGAGTTGAGCTGCGGTACGAATCGTTGTTTCTTCAAGGGGCCATCCTTGTTTGACGACCACATGACTACCAGGCGCGTTTTGGACATGAAACCACACATGAAAATGTTTCGCTTCTTGGTGGGTAATCCGACTGTTTTGATGGTTGTTTTTACCGACTAAGATTTCGACGCCTAAGCTGTCTTCATACACTTGATAGCGCGCTTTACGTCGGTTTCTACCTGCTTTTTGACGCGCGCGAAGAAAGCCTTCTGTGACGAGTTCTTCACGCATTTCATCAATATCCGCAAGATTGGCATGTTCAAGTTGTGCGCTCAGCAGTAAAAAATACTCAAGATCATTGCGGGTTGTAGCGCGTTGCTTTTTAATATGTGGGATGCTCTTTTTAAGTTTTTTATATTTCTTAAAATACTGTTCACTATTCGAAAGCGCTGATTTATCGGCTTTAAGTGCAATGGTCATCTTTTCACCGGTGTAATAGTTATCCACGGTTACTTCACGATCGCCTTTTTGAATGAGATGACGGTTGGCTAAAATAAGTTCACCCATGATGCGAAAACGATCGAGGTCTTGCGCGGCACGAAGATCTTGTTCGAGATTACGCAGTTTACCCCGGAGCTTTTCGATTTGACGCTTCAAAAACTTTTCAAGATCACGCGCTTTCTGTTTGCGTTTATCGGCTTGATCACGCTCGAAAAAATAGGCATCAAAAAGTTCCGGAATAGAACCATAAACCGTTTCTTGACCTGAAAGATGGGTTAAAGGAAGACAATAATAAACAGTCTTCCGTCCAGAAATCATCGCATAGTGTTGTGCAGATAGCAATGCACTAAAGACATCGATAGGTGACTCAGTGCTTGTTTTTAGTCGAAACTCAAATTCGGCAAGAAAAAGCGGCGACACCCCAGAAATTTGTTTTAACCAAGCGGGGATACTTTGTTCTGTTGTTGCGAGTACTTGTGCGAGTGCTTCGCGGTCAAAAGGATTGACACGGGGATCATCAGGGTATTCATAGTGTGCACTTGGCATAATCGTGCGTGCTTGTTCATCGAAAGGACCGGTATGTTTTAGCGCTTCAAGAATCGTCCCTGCCTCATCGGTGAGTAAAATATTGGCGTCCTTACCCATCGCTTCAAAAATAAGTTGCTTTCGCGTTAAATCCCCAAGTTCATCGGTCACGCGAACCGATATCGTCAACACGCGGTCATTGTTGTGTTGTGTAATACTTTCAATGATCGCGCCTTCGAGATGTTTGCGCAAAAACATGCAAAACATCGGTGGATGGGGTGGGGTTTCATAAGTGTTTAACGTCCGATGGACGCGTGTGTATTTGGGCGAAGCGCTGATTAAAAGACGGTGTGTTTTCACCGTCCGAACATGAAGGAGTAAATCGTAAGTGCTTAACTGATAAATTTTCGTGATGCGGCCGTGCTGCATCGTAGCCACAAGGTCTTTCACCACATGGCCAAGCATAATACCATCAAAACTCATTGTAATCACCACCGTCATTATAGCATACGAGTAAACTCGAAGGGAATTTTTTCATTTTCTCTTACAATATCTTTGGATAAATGTTATTATATACAATAATGGAACGCACCATATATTTGGGAGGCCGATGGTATGAAGTTAAACGAACGCGGTTTGCTTGTCGTGCTGAGCGGTCCCTCAGGCGTCGGCAAAGGCACCGTTCGCAAAGCACTGTTTGAACTCGAAGGTCACGATCTCGTCTACTCCATCTCCATGACGACACGCCCCCCAAGGGTGGGCGAAGTCGATGGTGTGGATTATTACTTTGTCTCTCGTGAAGAGTTTGAGACACGCATCAAAGCGGACGCCTTTATTGAATGGGCGCAGTTCGTTGGTCATTACTATGGCACACCACGTGATAAAGTTGAAGCACAGTTAAGTCTTGGGAAAGAAGTCGTCCTTGAAATTGAAGTGCAAGGGGCCTTGCAAGTGCGTGAAAGAATGAGTGATGGCGTCTTCATCTTTATTGCCCCGCCAAACAAAGAAGTTCTCTACCGGAGACTTTTACGTCGCGGGACCGAATCAGGGGATGTGATTCAAAAACGCATGGATAAAGCAGAACGTGAGTTTCCTCTAGCGCATAAGTATGACTACATCGTAGTCAACGATGAAGTAACCAACGCCGCAGACCGAATCTTAGCGATCATCCGTGCTGAACATGCCAAAACTGAGCGTTCTATCCATAAATACATTGAGTTATTGGAGGTCAACAACCATGAGTAAACGCAATGAAGAAGGATTGAGATATCCTTCAATTGATACTTTATTAGATATGATCGATTCAAAATATAAGCTTGCCTACACCGCAGCGCTTAGAGGAAAACTGGTCAAAGAAAAAGATGATACGACGATTAAGCCACTTTGTGAAAAACCGATTGGCATTGCGCTTGAAGAAATTGAAGCGGGAAAAATTACCATTGAATTTGAAGAAAATGAGTAGATAATTTTCTACTTTTTTTTCGCTCGTTTTGTGTAAGCGTGTGCTATAATATGAGTGGAAAATCTGAGGTGAAATCAATGAGCGATTCCTTAGAACGCATACTACAGTTTTTACATCTTGAAGATGAAAAAGAGGCCATATCAGGCAGATTGATCGAACTGAGCGTCGATGAAGCCCGCCGCGAGTGGTTTTTTAATATTGAGCTGGTTCGTCCTTTACCTATCGATGTGTTTGCGCGCCTTCAAACAGGGTTAGAAAACACGCCACAGTTTACCCAAACATGTGATCGTGTGACGTATGAAATTGACTATGTCCATCCTGATTACACCCATATTGATGCCTATTATCAACATGTCTTAAACCGCCTGATTGCCCGCCGGCCACGCTATGAAGCGTTGCGCGGGTTTCCTATTGAGAAAAATGGTAACCAAACGTTACACATTGTGTGCCCGCGTGATGGTACATATGTTGAAGACATGCTCGTCGACATTGAAAAAGCGTTAGCACAAATTGGTTTTGAGGTGCAACTTGATATTCGTTACTGTCAAGAATCCCCAGCTATCAGTGAGCGTATTGCCTCCATTGACCGTGAAGAAATAATCGAAGCTGAGGTGGAGCATGCGCAACGCAGTGATGAGCGTCGATATGTGGCGTTCAATGAACGCACCATCAAAAAAATCAACCACACCATTAATGACATTCCCATGTCTGAAGCGGCTTTGATTGAGTATAAGTCGATGCATCATAAAGCCGACTTTGCTATTGAAGCGATGGTCATCAGCTGTGAAGAACGAAAAATACAAGCGAATACGATTTTGTTTACGTTTGTTTTAAGCGATGCTGAAGATTCCATTTATGTAAAGAAGTTTGTTCGTGATCAAGAAGAGGCGGTTTTTTTGCGTGCGACACAACCTAACATGATGATGAAAGTTAAAGGGAGTGCGGCATTTGATACGTTTACTGATGAAGTCGTCTTAACCGCCATTGTCATTGAACGGACCGATCAACCAGTCATCCGTGAAATTCGTCAAGACAAAGCCCCTGTGCGACGCATTGAACTGCATTTGCATACAAAAATGTCGACACTCGATGGTATTGACAGCATCGAAGATTATGTCGATACGGCTTTGCGTTTTAAACATCGTGCCATTGCCTTGACGGATCGTAACAGCGCGCAAGCATTTCCGGAGTTTTTTAAAGCGACCCGCAACAAACCCATCAAACCGATTTACGGTGTTGAGTTCAATCTCATCGATGAAGCAGACTTAGCCATCGCCCGTGGCGACTATGAAGGCGTTCTTGATCAATCGGTGTACACCGTCTTTGATATTGAGACGACCCATTTATCGGTGAAACACGGTAAAATCATTGAAATATCCGCCGTTAAAATTAAAAATCATCAAGTTGTGGATACATTTAATCGTTTTGTCAACCCGCATGAGACGTTGTCTTCCTTTACACGCCGGCTCACGGGCATCGCCCAACAACAAGTCGATACAGCCGAAGACTTAGAACCTGTTATGCAAGCGTTTA
>SKGI01000044.1 GCA_007117555.1 Candidatus Izemoplasma sp.
AAGAAGCACGAACACAGATTTTCGCCCGCGTAGAAGGTGAAATGACACAAGAAATCGCTCAGTACATCAAAGAAGAAGAAGAAAAAGCGAAACTAGAAGTTGACAAGAAAGCCAAACATTTGCTCGCCTATTCGATGCAAAAATATGCTCAAGATGTGACGAGTGAACGCACAGTGAGTGTTGTCAATCTCCCCAATGATGATATGAAAGGTCGCATCATTGGCCGTGAGGGTCGTAACATTCGCACCATTGAAGCGTTGACCGGTGTCGATTTAATCATCGATGACACCCCTGAAGCTGTCGTATTAAGCGGCTTTGATCCGATTCGTCGTGAAATTGCCAAACGGGCGATTGAAACCTTAGTTAGCGATGGCCGCATTCATCCTGGCCGCATTGAAGAAGTGGTTGAGAAATCACGTGAAGAAATTGATCGTTTCATCCGTGACCGTGGTGAAGAAGCGGTCTTTGAAGCTGGCATCGGTCGTGTCCATCCAGACCTGGTCAAATTACTTGGACGCCTACACTTTAGAACAAGTTATGGACAAAACGTGCTGAAGCATTCCATTGAATGTGCCTTCCTTGCAGGAAAAATGGCTGTGGAAATTGGTGAGGATGAAATTCTTGCTAGACGGGCCGCTTTACTGCATGATATTGGTAAAGCTGTCGATCATGAAGTTGAAGGATCACATGTCGACATTGGGGTCAACATCGCCAATCGCTACAAAGAGCCGTTGGCCGTTGTGGATGCTATTGCCTCTCACCACGGTGAATCAGAAGCGAAAACAGTCATCGCTGTACTCGTTGCAGCCTCAGATGCGTTAAGCGCTGCACGGCCTGGTGCACGTAGTGAATCTCTTGATTCGTATATTAAGCGTCTTGAACAACTTGAAAACTTATCAAACGAGTTTGAAGGTGTGGATCAAGCGTATGCTATTCAAGCTGGGCGTGAAGTACGTGTGCTTGTTAAACCCGATAAAATTGATGACGCTTTAGCGCACAAATTGGCCCGTGACATCAAACATAAAATTGAAGAACAAATGTCTTATCCAGGTACAATTAAAGTCACAGTCATTCGTGAAACACGCGCACAAGACATTGCTAAATAATCGACTAAAGCCTTCCATTTGGAAGGCTTTTCCATCACAGGAGGCAGACACTTTGGAACGGTATGATGTGTTTGATGCCGCTGGGCGTCCACTAAATAAACGTTATCGACGAGGTCAAATGCCGCAACTTGGTGAATATATGCCAGTCATTCATGTTTGGCTACGTCGTCACGATGACACTTTTCTTATTCAACAAAGGGCTAAGACAAGCGACCCTACGCCTTATCAATGGGCTACAACAACAGGGTTACCCAATGCGGGTGAAACCTTTTTAGCAGCGGCGCAACGTGAAACACACGAAGAACTCGGGCTTAATTTTCCGCTTTTAGCCTTTCAGAAAATACGGACGGTGACCACGCATACAGGACGTTATCAAACCCACACCCAAGTGTATTTGGTTGAACTGACCGAACACGATCCATCCCTTCATGTTAATCCGTCTGAAGTCCAGCAAACAGCCTATTTAACCTTATGTGAGATTCAACAAAAAATAAGGCAAGGAACCTTTTGGGACTACCCAATGTTACTAAATGATGTGATGTATTTCAGTGCTTTAGAGGAGGTTATGCGATGAAACTGTTATGGGTTGGTGATGTTTATGGGGCGAAGGGCCTTGAGTCTTTACAACGCTTCTTACCTTCGCTTAAGCGTGATCATCAGTATCAACTATTAGTTGTCAATGGTGAAAATGTTGCCGATGGCCTTGGCATTCGGCTGCGCGATTATAAAACGATTATGTCACTGGGTGCGCATATGATTACGCTTGGAAACCATGGCTTTTCTAAACGCGATGTTCTAGAGTTTATTGATACAGGCAATTTGGTGCGCCCTTTAAACTATCCGCCTGGCACGCCTGGTCAAGGCTTACGGATTATCAACTATAACGGCATGCGCATGGCTGTACTGTCTGTCATGGGCCGGGTATTCATGCACGATCCACTTGACAATCCGTTTACAGCACTCGATGTCGCTTTGTCTGAACTTGAGGTAGACCGAATCATCGTTGAAGTGCATGCTGAAGCAACGAGTGAAAAACTAGCCATTGCCCATTATTTAGATGGGCGCGTTGATGCCGTTGTCGGGACGCATACGCATGTCCAAACAAATGATGCGATGCAACTCCCAAAAGGGACGCTATATATGACTGATTTAGGGATGACAGGCGTAAAGTATGGTATTTTAGGCGCCGATCGGGATAAAGTTATGCATAAATTTTTAACGGGCATGCCGACTAGACTTCAAGCTTCAGAAGAAACACAGCTGCAGTTAAATGCTGCACTCCTTGATTTTAGCGCACAAACGATTCAACCGATTCACATTTCTGATTAATTAGGTGATTGCATGAACAACCTTTACGACAAATACTTCAACAAACCATCCATTCGAGATGCCCGTAAACGGCGCTCAACCGATACACCGCGATTTAGTTATCAGCCACAATCCCATCTTGGTGCACTCGGTGCAGGTAAGACATACTTGATTCAAACTTACGGATGCCAAGGCAATGAAGCGGATACAGAAACGATGCAAGGCATTTTACATGAAATGGGTTTTAGTCCAGTACACGAGCCTAGTAAAGCAGATCTCATTGTTTTAAATACGTGTGCCATTCGAGCGAATGCTGAAAACCGTGTTTTTGGTGAGATTGGTCGCTTAAAGCAATTTAAACGGCATAACCCTGATCTTTTATTAGCTGTCGCAGGGTGTATGCCACAAGAAGAAAGTGTTGTTGAGAAGTTGCTAAAAAGCTATCCGTATGTCGATTTAATATTCGGAACCCATAATATTCATAAGCTCCCTTACTACTTAGAAAGTGCCATACTGTCTAAAGAACGGGTGATTGAAGTTTTTAGCGAAGAAGGCGCCATCATCGAGAACTTACCTAAAGCGCGCGATCATGCTTACAAAGCTTGGGTGAACATTATGTATGGCTGCGATGAGTTTTGTACATACTGCATCGTACCTTATACCCGCGGTAAAGAACGCAGTCGTGCACCTGAAGATGTGTTAGAAGAAATCCGCGCCTTAGCTTCAGAAGGTTATCGTGAAGTAACGTTGCTCGGTCAAAACGTCAATGCTTATGGCCGTGATTTTAACGATCGAGACTACACATTCGCCCATCTTTTAGCCGATTTGCGTGACGTGCCCATCGACCGAGTTCGTTTTACGACGTCGCATCCTAAAGATTTAGACGAAGCGACGATTTTAGTACTAGCCCAAGGTGGCAATCTTATGCCACACATTCATTTACCCGTTCAGTCTGGCAGCGACGCTGTATTGAAAAAAATGAACCGCCACTATACGCGCGAAGTATTTTTACAGTGTGTAGATACAATCCGCACACATATCCCTGATGCGTCACTCACGACCGATTTAATCGTCGGATTTCCCACCGAAACCGATGCGGATTTTGAAGCGACGCTTGACCTCGTAAAAACGGTTGGGTTTGAAGGCGCTTTTACGTTCATTTTTTCACCGCGCGATGGCACCCCCGCTGCTCAGTATGTCGATGATGTGCCCGCAGAAGTGAAAAAAACGCGCTTGCAAACATTGAATCAAGCCATCAATGCGGGTTATCTCGCAGGTCATAAACGGTTTGAAGGGCAAACCGTTAAAGTGCTTGTTGATGGTCAAAGCAAGAGCGACCCAACTATTTTAGCTGGTTACACACCCCACAATAAGTTAGTCAACTTCAGTGGTCTAGCTGAGTTAAAAGGTCAAATTGTCGATGTGAAAATCACTGAAGCGAAAACATGGTTTCTTAAAGGAACGGTTATATGAAAGCGCTCGAAGCCTTAATCGCTCATTTAGAAGCGGATGAGCATGTTCAGCGATTTCGTGTGCTTGAACAGCATATATTGAACCATCCATTGTATCAAGAAAAATATGCTGAAGTCATTAAACGACAAAAAATAATGGTCCAAAGCCAACATGGACATAGACAGCATGCGCAAGCCGCAGAAGCAGCGTATCAAGAAGCATTAGCACCGCTCGTTGATGATCCACTCATAAACGAGTATTTACACTTGCAAGCCCACCTTAATGAGACATTGCAAATGATTTCTCAGCTCATTGAAGCTGCCTTAACAAAGCCTTTCAACGATTGAGAGGCTTTTTCAATTATCCGTAAGGCCAATTGAATTGTTCAAGCGGCTAGTGTATAATAATCAAGCAGTTAGTGAGCGTTCGCCACAAAAACAAGGAGTGGAAAACATGGTTAGAGACAAACAAGCCTATACCCCGATGATGCAACAATATCTGACGGTTAAAGAATCACATCCTGATGCCATTGTCTTTTTCCGCTTAGGCGACTTTTATGAAATGTTTTTTGAAGATGCTTTACTTGCAAGTCGTGAACTTGAAATCCAACTGACCGCACGCGATGCTGGCACAAAAGAACGGGTGCCGATGTGTGGGGTGCCTTATCATGCAGTTGAAGGATACTTGAAGCGCTTGATTGATAAAGGTTACAAAGTAGCGATTTGCGAACAAACTGAACAGCCTGGAAAACATACGAAACTCGTCAAACGCGACGTCGTTCGTGTTGTCACACCTGGAACGCATATCGATGATGATGATGCGGCTGAGTTTTATTTAGCAGCCGTTGGGATTACCGAATACTTTTATACCCTTGCAACACTCAACATTGCTACAGGGGATTTAACAGCCATGAAAATCGACCGTGATCAACCAGCGCTTGTCAATGAACTTGCGGTGTTGCCTATTAAAGAAATCATTGTCGCGCATGGTTTAGACATACCATATTTAGAAGCATATGCGCGTCACGAAGGCATCACATTGTCCGTTCAATCAGAAACGGACATCGATACCGTATTTAGCCACTTACATGCCGAACTCCCTACGCCTTATGAGGAAAAGATCGTCAAACGGTTGCTAGCGTATGTTTTTAAAACACAAAAACGCGTATTGCTCCATTTGAAACCCGCCCGTCATGTAGAGGTCGCCGCGACTTTAAAGATGGATATTAATACATTGCGCAGTTTAGAGCTGACGCGTACATTGCGTCAAAACCATGAGCACGGTTCGTTGTTTTGGTTTATGAATAAAACAAAAACCGCCATGGGCGGAAGACTTTTAAAACGCCAATTGCTTAAACCGCTTGTCAACAAAGATGTTTTAAGTATGCGCCATGATTTTATTGATGTAGTACTCGCAGATTTTATTACCGCAGAAACATTACGAGAAGCACTTAAAGGGGTCTATGATTTAGAACGTATTGTCGGACGTGTCGCCTATGGCAATACCCATGCCCGTGATTTAGTTCAGCTCCGAAAAAGTTTAGCAGGACTCCCGGTTATTAAAGAAGCTTTAAATACTCTAAACAGTAAGCATGCCGAAGTTTTGAATCAACGCATTGATCCATTAGAAAAACTGCATGAAACCCTTGAAAAAGCGTTACGTGATGATGCCCCAATGACTTTGCGTGAAGGAAATATATTTAAAACAGGTTATGATAAGCAATTAGATGAACTAAAAGAAGTCCATCTCAACGTTAAAAGCTTTCTTGAGCGGTTTGAGGTTGAAGAGCGAAAGCGCACCGGTATAAAGAAATTAAAGATTGGTTACAATCGTGTCTTTGGTTATTACATAGAAATCCCGCGTGGTCAAGTCGATCAAGTACAAGAAGCGTTTGGGTATACGCGCAAGCAAACTTTAGCCAATGCGGAGCGATATGTCAATGCCTTGCTCAAAGAAAAAGAAGCCATCATCTTAAACAGTGAAGAAAAGAGCGTTCAGCTTGAATATGAGTTGTTTCTTGCCTTAAGAGACCATGTCCGTAAGTTTATCGCCCCAATTCAGACCAACGCAGAAAGCGTGGCTGAAGTTGACATGTTGCTATCGTTTGCGGCACTTGCAGAGAAAGGCGGCTATGTTCGCCCGGTGTTTCATGATAAACCGGTCATTGATGTTCGGACGTCAAGACACCCCGTCATTGAAACCGTCCACACACAACCGTTTATGCCCAATGATATTCACATGGATGAAAAGACGACGGTTCATGTACTCACTGGACCGAACATGAGCGGGAAGTCGACATACATGCGTCAATTGGCTATGACAGTCATTTTAGCGCAAATGGGTGCGTTCGTACCTGCTGAGTCAGCTCAGTTACCTGTCTTTGATCAACTATTCACACGGATTGGGGCAAGTGATGATCTCATTGGTGGGAAGTCGACTTTTATGGTTGAAATGCTCGATGCCAATCATGCGATTCAAAACGCCACCGCTCAATCGCTCATTCTTTTTGATGAAATTGGCCGTGGCACGTCGACATACGATGGTCTTGCCATTGCTCAAGCCATCATCGAGTATATTCATGACCATGTTGGCTGTAAAACACTATTTTCGACGCACTATCATGAACTGACAGATCTTGAAGCACGGTTTGAAGCAGTTCGGAATATTCATGTAGCCGCAGAAGAGCACGAGGGTGACATTGTCTTTCTTCACCAAGTCCGTTCAGGCAAAGCCGATAAATCATATGGTATTAACGTAGCTTCTTTGGCTAATTTGCCAAAAAGAGTCATTCAACGTGCTGATCAAATCTTGCAACAACTTGAACAGCAAGACAATCGGCCTACGCATGATTTATTCAGTATGGCGGTGATGGAGCCGCCCGAAT
>SKGI01000108.1 GCA_007117555.1 Candidatus Izemoplasma sp.
ACAACCGATTCATCCATTTGTGAACTGATGATAATGTACACGCTGACCTTAAAGCGTATAGGTTAGTATCCTCATATAAAGAGTTGATTGTATGAAATTAATCACGAGTCTCTTTGTGCTCATTGGTCTTGCCGGTCTTTTTAGTTATGTCACCTCGCTTTCTCCTTATGGAGAGAGCGAGGCTTCAGGTCGGATTGCTTTGATCGTTCGTGATGAGGCGGGCGAGACAGTAATCAATGAAACGTATACATTTACCGAAGAGGATACTTTGTTTGATGTGCTTGAGCGTCACCACACGGTCAACTGGGAGGCTCGTAGTGGTGCGATTACTGGACGCGTCATTCTTGGTATTGATGAGACCAATACGGATTTTGAATCTGACTTTCTTGCCATCTTGATTACCGGTCGTATTGTTAACCGGCATGGCGAGATTATTGAAGTTGAAGAGCATTTCTCAAGTGTTGGTGTCGATCTTATGCCGTTACTTGATGGCAATACGATTATTTTTGAACAACGTCAAGTAGGCGCTTTTAAGGCAGGTGATTAAGCATGCACCTGAGATTGCTTGTTGTGACGGCGATGGCTATTACGGTCTTGTTTGTTCAGGAACAGGCATTGTCATTCATTCCGAATGTTCAACTGAGTGCCATGCTCATTGTCCTTTACACGACATTGTTTAGTTTCCGTCGGATGACGGCCATTATTTTTGTTCATGTGTTGCTCGATAACATTTACATGGGCTCGATGCATCCTTTGTATACACCGGCTATGTTTATCGCCTGGATGATTATTCCCATTGCCTGGCATACCGTTTTGCGCCAGAGTGTCTGTGAAAAACGGTTGGCACTGTTTGGTATCGTTTTTGGGTTTTTATATGGGATGACGTTTATCCCGTTTCGGATGATTGAGTTTGGTGTGCACATTTTTTGGCCCTATTTTTTAGCCGATCTACCGTTTGAAATTATTATGGCTGCGAGTAACTTCGTCACCATCTACTGGTTATATGGTCCATTGCGTCATGTCTTAAGGCGTGAAATGGCCAGTTTGTTTAGCCAAGAAGGCTTTTCGCCCCAACAACTTTGAAAAAGCATGATAAAACACTTGCCTTGCAGGTGTTTTTTTGCTATACTGTTAAGGCCGTAAAATACACACACAAGAAGAGCCTATAACCGTGAGCTGCCAAAGAAGTGCAGTGGGAATAGGTGTCGACGTTTGTGGCGGAAATACTCAAAAAAAATAGGAGGCAATACCATTATGGCAGTCGTATCCATGAAACAACTTCTTGAATCTGGTGTTCATTTTGGACATCAAACACGTCGCTGGAATCCAAAGATGGACCAGTACATTTACACCCAACGCAATGGCATCCACATCATTGACTTACAAAAAACAGTCGGTTACATCGAAGAAGCGTACAAAAAATTACTTGAAATCGCCCAAGAAGGTGGAAAAGTTCTTTTTGTAGGCACGAAAAAACAAGCCGTTGATGTCATTGAATCAGAAGCAAAACGTGCCAATCAATTTTACGTGTCAAAACGGTGGCTTGGTGGCACCTTAACGAACTTCAAGACAATTCGGAAAAGTATCCGTCGTCTCCACCAAATCAAACAAATGGAAAAAGATGGCACCTTTGACCGTCTTCCTAAAAAAGAAGTCATTGGTTTACGTAAAGAGTTAAACCGTCTTGAAGCGTTCCTTGGTGGAATCCAAGAAATGCGGACGTTACCTGAAGCGGTCTTTATTGTCGATCCACGCAAAGAACGCAATGCCATTCTTGAAGCAAGAAAACTTGGCATCCCTGTATTTGGTATGGTTGATACAAACTGTGATCCAGACGATATAGATGTGATGATTCCTGCAAATGATGATGCCATCCGTTCTATCAAAGTCATCGTTACGACGATGTGTAACGCCTTGATTGAAGGCGGCGCTGGCGATTCTGCTCAAAGTGATGACGCAGAAGCTAAACAAACAGATGCAGCCCCTGAAAAGCAAGAAAGAAGACCATCACGTCCGACCCGTGAACGTTCTGAACGTTCTCAAGAACGGTCAGCGCGCCCACAAGAGCGTCCTAAACGCAATGAGGCACGTCCTTACCGTCCTGATCCTAAACCACAACCTCAACCTCAAACGACAAAACCTGTCCAACCTCAACCGGTCAAAGAAGCCGCACCGGCGGTAGAGGCAAAGCCTGTGCCTAAAGAAAATCCTGTTCAGGCAACACTCGAAGACATGACCGTTAATGAACTGAGAGAACTTGCGAAAGACAAAGGTCTCACTGGTTATTCAAAACTTAAAAAATCGGAACTCATCGAAGCTTTGAAAAACTAAAGAGAGCCTTTGCGCTCTCTTTTTCTCAATAGAACTGTGAATGCGTATTGTTTCATACGGTTCACTTGTGTTAAAATAATACTTGAACTTAATCATATTGGAGGTCTATCATGGCAGTTACCGCAGCACTTGTAAAACAGCTCCGTGAAAAAACAGGAGCGGGTATGTTAGATTGTAAAAAAGCATTGACCGAAACACAAGGCGACATCGACAAAGCCGTCGACTATCTTCGCGAAAAAGGCATTGCCAAAGCTGCAAAAAAAGCTGATCGTATCGCAGCTGAAGGTTTATGCAACGTCATGGTTGAAGGCAATCGAGCTATTTTGTATGAACTGAACTCAGAAACTGATTTTGTCGCAAAAAACAAAGAGTTTCTCGATTTACTCGAAACCGTTGGCACCACATTGCTTAAGAGCGATGCAAACACCCTTGAAGAAGGGTTGGCTTTACAACATGAAGGGAAAGCGCTCGCCGATATTATTGTTGATGCGACCGCAAAAATTGGTGAAAAACTGACCTTAAGACGTTTTTACGCCGTCGAAAAAACCGACACTATGCATTTTGGTGCGTATGCCCACATGGGTGGTAAAATTGTTTCGCTTTCAGTCATTGAAGCGGGCGATGACGTTGTGGCGAAAGACATTTCCATGCATATCGCTGCAAACAACCCACGTTTCCGCGATCAAAGCCAAATTTCTCAAGATGAAATCGCCCATGAACGTGAAATACTCCGCAATGAAGCTTTGAATGAAGGCAAGCCCGAAAACATCGTGGATAAGATGGTTGAAGGCCGTCTTAACAAATACTTAAAAGAAATTTGTCTCGTCAATCAACCGTTCGTGAAAAATCCCGACATCACCGTCGAACAATATGCAAAAGAAAACGGTGCGACCGTTGTTTCCTTCTTGCGTCTTGAAGTCGGCGAAGGCATCGAAAAACGCCAAGACGATTTTGCCAGTGAAGTACAGGCACAAATTCGTTCATAACATTAAAAAAAATAGGACACTTTTTTGTGTCCTGTTTTAAAACGGGGGTCTTAGGCGATGAGAAACAAAAAGCGTCTGATTATCAAATTAAGTGGTGAAGCACTGAGTGGTGTAAATGAAAAAGCCATCGATCCGATGCGCGTCAAAGAAATTGCCATCGAAATCAAAGAAGCCTATGATTTAGGGCAGTTTGAAATCGGCGTCATCTTAGGTGGTGGGAACATTTGGCGTGGTAAGACAGCAAGCGAAATGGGCATGGAACGAAGCAGCGCCGATTACATGGGTATGATTGCGACGATTATGAACGCACTTGCCTTACAAAACGCCCTCGAAGCACTTGGTGTTGAAACGCGCACTATGACGAGTTTGAACATCCCACAAGTTGCAGAACCTTACATCCGTCGCAAAGCGATTAGCAACTTAGAAAAAGGGATGATTGTCATCTTTGGCGGCGGTACAGGTAATCCTTATTTTAGTACGGATACAACCAGTGCTTTGCGTGCTGCAGAAATTGGAGCGAAAACTATACTGATGGCCAAAAATGGGGTGGATGGTGTTTATGATAAAGACCCAAAAACCCACGCGGATGCTGTTCGGTATACGACGCTTACCCATCACGAAGTTTTAGAAAATGGGTTACAAGTGATGGACTCAACTGCGGCTGCTTTATGCAAAGACAACAACATTGAAATAGTCGTCTTCGATATGAACATTCGAGGCAACATTCGTCGCGCTGCACTCGGTGAACCTATCGGGACCATTATAAAATAGCCAAGGAGGTTTGACCCATGATTGATGACATACTCCTCGACGCTGAGGAACGGATGCAAGGTGCTTTAAACAATTTACAACGAGAATTTTCTAAGGTTCGCACAGGCCGGGCGAACCCCCGGTTGCTGGATTCGGTGCGTGTCGACTATTACGGCACCCCAACACCGATCAACCAGCTTGCCGGTGTATCGGTCCCTGAAGCGAATCAACTGCTTATCAAACCGTATGACCGCAAAGCTGTAAAAGATGTTGAAAAAGCGATATTAGCCGCAAACATTGGGGTGACACCCCAAAACGAAGGTGAACAGTTACGCATTGTCCTGCCTCAGTTAACGGAGGAACGCCGGCGTCAACTCGTTAAAGATGTGAAGAAATTGACGGAAGAGGCGAAGGTCTCCATCCGCAATGTTCGCCGTGATGCGAATGATGGCATTAAGAAGCTTGAGAAGGCGGGCGATTTGAGTGAAGATGATTCAAAAGGGTACCAAGAAGATGTACAGACGCTCACCGACACGTATGTGGAAAAAGCTGATGCGGCATATGCCGACAAAGAGAAAGATTTGATGGAACTTTGACAAGCCACCGCAAGGTGGTTTGTTTTTTAAGCGAGATAGGCTGTTCTATTGGTAAAAACCGTGTCCTTGATGTATAATACTCGTGACTTTTGTAAAGGATGTGAACGCCATGTCGCATGCACCAAACGCTGTGCCTAATCATGTGGCCATCATTCTTGATGGCAACGGTCGTTGGGCTAAAAAAAGAGGCCTTGAGCGTCATGAAGGCCATCGTGCAGGCGCTTTGAACTTGCGTGATATTGCCTTAACAGCTGCGGATTGTGGTGTCAATGTGCTCAGTGTCTTTGCGTTCAGTACCGAAAATTGGCAGCGACCTAAAGAAGAAGTCGATCGCTTAATGGCCTTGCCTGCGGAACTCGATGAAGTTTTGTGGGACAAACTTGAAGCCGCACAAATAAGCATTCGCTTCAGTGGTCGTCGTGACCGACTAAAGCCTGATACACGTGACTTAATGGCAGAACTTGAAGCGAAAACATTCACGCATACCCGCATGGTTTTAAATGTTTGTCTCGATTACGGCAGTAAAGATGAGCGGCTGCACGCAACAAAGTCAATTGCGCAGGCTGCTTTAGATAAAAAACTGTCACTTGAAACACTCGATATCACCACGCTAAGTTCAGCCTTATACACACAAGGATTACCGGATGTTGATTTTCTAATTCGCACCAGTGGTGAACAGCGTTTAAGCAATTTTTTATTGTTTCAAAGTGCGTATGCAGAGTTGTACTTTACCCGCGTTTTGTGGCCTGACTTTAAACCAAAGCGGTTTAAGCGCGCCTTAAAAGTATATCAAAAACGCACCCGTAAGTTTGGTGGCGTGAAAGGATGATCCGATGAAAGAACGTCTGATTACTGGTCTTTTTCTTGCGGCGGTCTTTTTACCGATGTTGTTTGTACCACCGATAGGATTTTATTTTTTCATCGGCTTACTTGCAAGCATCGCGACATTTGAGCTCTTTCGGATGTTTGCGACACCGCATCAGTTACCGGGTGGATTCATCGTCTATCAGTGGCTAGGGACGTTAGGTCTTTATGCAGTATTTTTAGCTGTTAGTCTTGGACAACTCCAAGCGGTGTGGTTGTTAATTGTCTTACTTAGCATTGTGTTGTTTGGCGCTTTTCTTACGGTAGTATCTGAACGGTATCATCCGAAAGACTTTGGCAATACATTGACCGGTATCTTTTATGTAGGCGTGGCGTTTGCATCGCTTAGTTTCTTACGTGCATACGGATTAGACGCACTCATTTACATGTTAATCTTAGCGATGGTCACGGACATGTTTGCTTATTTTGTGGGTGTGGCCATTGGTAAACATAAACTCGCGCCTAAAATAAGTCCGAAAAAATCAATTGAAGGATCGATTGGTGGCACACTGATTGCGGTAGCTGTCGCTTCGGTCTTTGCGCTATGGCGTGATGTCTTCTTAGTTGAAAATGGTTGGTTACTGGCGGTTATTTTAATCGGTGGTGGGGTGTTTGTTTCAGTCATTGCTCAAATTGGCGATCTTGTTGCTTCACGGATGAAACGTGACCACGGTATTAAAGATTTTTCTAATTTACTGCCCGGTCACGGCGGCGTTCTTGACCGGTTTGATTCGAGTACCTTTGCGGCCATGGCGCTTGTGTTAGTGCTTTTGTTAATTGAGGTGTTATAAATGAAAGACGTTGTCTTACTTGGGGCAACCGGTTCGATTGGTACGCAGACAATGGATGTCATAGACACGTATCCAGATACTTTTCGTCTTATCGGTGCTACGGCGCATCAAAGCGGTGCCGAGCTTCTAGCACTGTGTGCCAAATATCCGTTACAAGTGGTCGCAAGCCATGAAACAAAGCGACCTTTGTTTGAAAACTTTGCCCATCTCACTTGGTATGATGTAACGGCGCTTGATCAACTTGTCGAAGCGGTGCCTCAGTCGACGCTGATTGTCAATGCGTTAGTTGGCAGTGCTGGACTTAAGCCTACTTTGG
>SKGI01000095.1 GCA_007117555.1 Candidatus Izemoplasma sp.
CAACACTTTAAGGCGAGCACCTTCTGTTGTTTGTACAAAAGTATTGGGTGTTGGGTAAAAAGCACGTATTTTTGCATCGAGGTCACGTGCCGATAAATTAAAATCGAGTTGTTCTTCTTCTTTTTTGAGGTTATAAGCATATGTAGCATCCGCTTCAACTTGTGGCACATAAGAAGCCTTGTTCAAAAAAATATCTGGCAGTGTTTCAATCAATAAATCACGGCCAATGATAGACAACTTTTTAAACAAACTTCCTGTCGTTTCTCTTGAATCAATTAAACAAGCTTTTTGCGCGATGATATCGCCAGCGTCCATCGCTTCATTCATCGCCATAATGGTAATGCCTGTTTGCGTATACTGACGTTCAATGGCGCGCTGGATTGGGGCACCCCCGCGAAGCTCAGGTAGTAAACTGCCATGGACATTAATGGCACCATAAGGCGGTGTCTCTAGTAACGCTTTCGGAATGATTTGACCATAAGCCGCAGTCACAATGATATCGGGGTTTGTATCTAAAATCGCTTGGTAATCTTTTCTGACTTTCACGGGCTGAAAAACTGGGAGTCCTAATGCTTGCGCGCACGTTTTAACGGGTGGCGGTGTCAACTGACGACGGCGACCACTTGGACGGTCTGGTTGGGTGACCACTAAGCTGATTGGATACGCTTCATGCAACGCTTTAAGAATGGGGACTGAAAAATCTGGTGTACCCATAAAGACAACTTTCATATCATTCAACTCCTTTACATCATGTTCGGACGGTAATCAATACGCCATTGAAAATCGGCTTTATTCAGTGGGGCAAAAAAGTCATGCAACGCTTCGAGCAGGGGGGCTTCTTTTTCGTAACGAATCAGTAATACGTAATGTTCAAAGCCACGACTTCGGGTGCGGACAGGTCTAGCAGGTCCAACAACCTGTTGGCAAACACGCCGCTTTTTTAGATGGCGAAGCAGCGCAACACAATGGGTATGTGCGGTGTTTGCTTTTGCATGTGAGATGCGGATCGTTAACACTTGAACATGCGGTGGCATACCCATAGCTTGACGCACGTTCATTTCCCGCTTATAAAAACGCGCAAAAGCATAATCCGCCACATCGATTAAAACGGGGTGATCCGCATCATAAGCTTGTATGATAACGGCACCTTTTTTATGGCGTCTACCGCTGCGCCCTGCGACTTGAGTCAATAATGAGAATGTCTCTTCACGGGCATAAGGATCGGGCACATACAAAGCCATATCTGCACTGAGAACACCGACTAAAGTCACCTCGGGAAAATCAAGACCTTTGGCAATCATCTGCGTGCCTACTAAGACATCACCACTCGTTTCAAATGCATCTAACAAGGTTTCGTGGGCATCTTTAGACTGCGTGGTATCTCTGTCCATCCGAACAACCGTTGCACTGGGCAAAACTTTTTTCACCTCAGCTTCAACACGTTCACTGCCAAGACCCATGTAACGAATATGAGGACTCCCACAATGTGGACATGTTGTTGGCATTACAGTCGTCGTTTGACAATAATGGCACTTCAGTGTGTTGTCATGTTGGTGATACGTTTTTGGCAAGTCGCAACTGTCACAGTCAACCGACTTACCACACTGACGGCATAACACAAAGCGGGCATGACCGCGCCGATTAATTAACAGGAGTGTTTGTTCATTCGCCGCAAAACGCGCTTCCATCAGCTCACGCAGTCGCGTAGAAAAAATTGATGTATTCCCGTGCATGAACTCATCCCGCATATCAATCCGTTCAATGTCTGGCAAGACACTGTCAAGCACTCGGTCTTTAAGCTCGAGTAAGCGATGGTTCCCTCGTTCAACTTCAACCATCATATCAAGCGTCGGGGTGGCGCTTCCAAGTACGAGGGGACACTGATGTGTATGCGCACGTTTTTGCGCTAACCAAGTAGCATCATAAAGCGGGTTTTCTGTTTGACGATAGCTGTCACTGTGCGCTTCATCTAAGATGATCAAACCTAAGTCTTCAAAGGGTGCAAAAATAGCTGAGCGGGCCCCGATCATAACACGTGCTTTCCCTGATTTAACAAGTCGCCAAGCATCGTACTGTTCACCCATCGTCAGGCGACTATGGTATACGGCAACTTGTGAACCAAACCGCGCTTTAAACCGTGCCGTCAGCATCGGCGTTAAGCTGATTTCTGGCACGAGTACAAGGACGCTTTTGCCCGTTTTAAGGATCGATTCGGTCAAAGCGATGTAAACTTCAGTCTTCCCACTTGAGGTCACACCGTGTAAAACAAAGTTTTGAGCTGTTTGTTTTGCTTTTAAGATTGTTTCAACAACGGCTTGTTGTTTCGGTGTTAACTCAATGTGTTTGTCTTTAAGTTCGCGTAATGAGGCACGTTCGCGCATAACTTCTTTTGAGACGACCTCAACACAGCCTTTTTTGATCAATGATTTGAGTGTTTCTGTAGACGCATCCACTTGATTTAATATGTCTTGTTGCGGGTGCAAGTTTCCATCTTCAAGCGCCTCAAGCAAAGCCTTTTGTTTTACCCCACGAACCGGGATTTTTTTTAATAACCGAACATAAGGCTTGTGTTTTATTTGTTGTTTTTGTCGTACTTCGGTATACGGTTCGAGAGCGCCCATCTTAAGGGCGTCTTCATACGCTTTTTTATCAAGCGCCATCACATCTGTCGCTTTACGGACTGTATGGCGCTTAAAAGCCTCTTGTAAGTTAGATGGTAATGATGTCGCTTCAGTGACACGAACATATTTTTCATACGTCATTCTTAGCGCCGCCGGCAACATCGCCGCAAGATAGCTCGCAAGCGGGGTTAAATACCGTTTCGATAAAGTTTTTGCTAAGCTGAGATGTTCTTCGGTGTAAACTGGTTTCACATCGAGAAGACTACGAATCGGTTTCAGCTGACTTTGTGGGCTATCTTTTTTAAACGCAACGACCACACCACTAAGTGTCCGTGCACCAAAGGGCACTTCAACACGTTGTCCAAGTGTACAGGCTTCGCTGAGAAAATCGGGTACGATGTAATCGAACCCGCGGTCAACCGCTTGATGCTTGACATCTACATAGACGACGGCAATCATAACGTACCCCTTTCAAACAATTAATCTATGAGACCAAAATGACGCAAGCCGCGCGCAATGCCACCTTCGTCATAAGGTGTAGTCACAAAACTTGCGGCTGCTTTAACGGGTGGTTTGCTGTTACCCATCGCCACACTATTGGGCACATATGTAAGCATTTCAAGATCGTTCATGCCATCACCAAAAGCATAGCTTTTTGCTAATGGTATGTCAAAATGTTCTAATACAAAAGCGATGCCATCTTTTTTGCTACGTCCTGTCAACACAACATCAAAGCCATCACTCAACCAAGGCACCAGTTGATAGTCTGGTAAATCTTGCGCTAAGTTTTCAAATTCTTTTTTATTTGCAAACGCCCACATCTGATAAACACGATGGTGACGATAATACTCAGGATCCACTTGTGGCAACGGCATATCCGCTAAGGCAAATTGTTCTCTTGCGGCGGCATCAAGTTGACTGATGCCTTGACCATGGGCACCAATGTAACCATAGACTAGTTTGTGTTCAATCAATGCCGCGCGAATCTCTTCAATCATTGCTGAAGACATCGGTTGATCAAAAAGAATCGTATCTTGATGGGCAATAATTTGACCATTAATCGTGATCGAAACATCGACAAACGGTAATACAGGGGCAATCACATCGAGCATGTATAATGCCCTTCCCGTCGCCACCGCAATCAAGGTGTCACCCCGAGCATGAAGCGCTCTAAAGGCATCAACCGTATCCTTGGGGACGGTATGACGGATCGGATCAAAAACGGTATGGTCGATATCAAAGAAAACAACTTGCTTATATTTCATAAGGATCACCTGCAAAAATTATAACACATAAGCATTTATTTATGCGGGCCAATAAGCTATAATAGTAATGTTATAACCGAACTATAAATAGGAGGACTCCAAATGCAACACAACTTATTGAAACACCATGAAGTCGGTGTTTTTGCATTAGGCGGTCTGGGCGAAGTCGGTAAAAATATGTACTGCGTGGAATATCAGGACGAGCTGATCATCATCGATGCGGGTGTCATGTTTCCCGATGAAGCGTTGCTCGGCATCGACTATGTCATTCCCGATTACACGTATTTGATTGAAAACAAAGACAAAATCAAAGCCCTCGTCATCACCCATGGACACGAAGACCATATCGGCGGCATTCCTTGGCTGCTTCGGCATGTAAAGATTCCGAAGATCTACGCCAACGGTTTAGCGGTCGGCCTAATCAAAAACAAAATGTTAGAACATAAGGGCATCGACTACAACATGCTCGAATTTTTTGAAAACGATATTTTACAGTTTGGTAAACTGAGTGTCGGTTTTTTCCGCACGAATCATTCTATTCCAGACTCATTTGGTGTCGTTGTACGCACACCGCTTGGAAACATCGTACACACCGGTGATTTCAAGTTTGATTTTACCCCAACCGGTCCGGATGCTGACTACGCAAAAATGGCGCGCTTAGGACAAACTGGCACACTGCTTTTAATGAGTGACTCAACGAATGCCGAGCTTGACGTTTTTACTAAAAGTGAAGCGGCTGTAAGTGAAAGCATTAAAGATATTTTCTCACAAATTGAAGGCCGTGTCATCGTGGCCACCTTTGCTTCGAATGTGCACCGAGTCCAACAAATTGTTGAAGCGTCCATCGCGACGAAGCGTAAAGTCGCTGTATTCGGACGCAGTATGGAGCGGACGATTGAAGTTGGCCAATCTTTAGGTTATATTCGTGCACCCCATGGCACCTTTGTCGGCGGTCGTGCTTTAAGACATTTCAATGCCGAAGAGATCACGATATTATGTACGGGTTCTCAAGGCGAGCCGTTTGCAGCGCTCTCACGCATTGCCAATGGTTCACATCGCGACATAAAAATCGTGCCAGGGGATACTGTCATCTTCTCTTCGAGTCCTATCCCTGGTAACCAAACGAGTGTTTCAAGAATCATTAACCAACTGTTCCGTCGTGGTGCGAATGTCATCACCCACTCACCTTTAAGTGATACCCATACTTCAGGACATGGCGGCAATGAAGAACTCAAACTGATGTTAAAACTTCTTAAACCAACGTACTTTTTACCAGTACACGGTGAATACCGCATGTTGAAAATCCATGCACAGACGGGCATTGCGTGTGGTGTTAAACCTGAGAATACGTTTATTTTCGACAATGGTTTTGTCTTAGCTATCAGTAAAGATGGCGCGCGGTTTGCGGGTAAAATACCAGCAGGTAATGTCTTTATCGATGGTAAAGGCATCGGTGATGTCGGCAGCGTCGTTTTAAGAGATCGTCGTAGCTTAAGTCAAGACGGCTTATTAAGCACCATTATCACGCTCGATAAAGATAAACATACGATTATTGGTAAGCCATTAATCGTATCAAGAGGGTTTGTGACCATGCGTGAAAATGCCGCTTTGACTAAAGAAATAAGTGATCGTGTGCTCGCTTTAGTCGAAAGCGATTTAAAAGCATCGAAAAGTTTAAATATTGTCCAACTGAAGCGGGCAATTATTAAAACAATGAATGATTATATCTATTCTAAAACAGAACGAAGCCCGATGATTTTACCAGTGATTCGTACCGTATAAAAAAGGCCAAGCGGCCTTTTTTTATGCATTTTTTTGCAAAATTTCTAATGATTTTGAGGCTTCTAAGTTACGGCATTTGACTGTTATTGAAGCCGAACCTATATCCGCTGTCCGCACCCAAAACGACTGGATGCCCCCTTGCATCGCAAAATGCGATGGACCCATCAGTTCGATTGGACCTGTGCATGATACTTCTACCACATCATGACTATAAAAAGCGCGCTCGCCGAGGGAATTTTTTAACTCAACCGTTATTCTAGCCACGTCATATGTATCGGCGATGATTAATTGCTTTGTAGATGATGATAATGTCAACTCTAAATGGTCGTCTCGTCCTTTGTATACTGTGAGCACTGTTTGGTTGTTGCGGCGTCCTTCAAACCGGTAGATGGTACTCTTTTCTCCCCAACCACCAATGTATTGTGTGTACAGACGAACGATGTCGTCATACTTGAGCTTATACTTAAGCATCATTCGACCAACAAGTAACTTCGTTTTTAAAGTCATGTTCAAGTCACGCTGCAAAGTTTCAAGCAACGCGGCTTTAATTTTGCGAGCATCTTTTTTCTTAAAAGGTTCATTCACTTCAAGCTGATTGCCAATAAAATCACGGATGACAATTGGCGGATGGGGTAAATGAGGCCAATCACGGTTGTCACGATGATACTTGCCAATCAAAACATCATTTTTATACAAGGCGATTTCATCAAGGTTCGTCGCTACAATCGCTTCTTTTAACGCACCACCTGGTTGATCGCCAATATGCATCATCGAGAGCACTTGTAAATAATCGCGTTCACCTTGAGAGGCATAAACCGCCGCCGCATATTTGTCATTACGATTCATATCAAGGACACCGTGGTGACAAATATGATTATTTGATCCAAAATCTTGATGGGTATTGTAATCAAACAAACACCACCCTAATGCGCCCATGACACCTTTTTGAGCATA
>SKGI01000030.1 GCA_007117555.1 Candidatus Izemoplasma sp.
AAAACTCAAAACATGATAAAAGGTCGCCGAGGCGACCCTTTCTTTATGCTTTAAACTGAGTCCCTGTCTTTAGCGCAAAAGCCGCAGCCGCTTGGTCTAGTGAAGAAATAACTGCCGTCCTGTTTGCTTTTGAGATAAAGGAGAGACATGCTTCAACTTTAGGTGCCATACTTCCTTGCCCAAAATGTCCCGCATCAAGATAAGCATGCATCGTTTCAGAATCGACTTCTCGCAAGACTTGTTCGTTTGGTGTATTAAAATGGATGCAGACATGTTCAACAGCCGTGAGAATGACGAGTGTATCCGCATCGACAAGTTCCGCAATTTTAGCACTGGCAAAATCTTTATCGATTACGGCTGCGACACCACTATAGCGCTGATTTCTCTTGATAACCGGAATGCCGCCACCGCCGGCACAGATGACAATGTGGCCCGCCTTGAGCGCGGCGTTGATCACAGCTTTTTCGACCACATCGACAGGAAGGGGCGATGGGACAACGCGACGATAACCCCGACCACTGTCTTCTTTCATGACATAGCCTTTCTCTGCTTGTAACCGAAGACTCGTTTCATGGTCATAAAATGCGCCGATGGGTTTGCTTGGAGCGCTGAAACGAGGATCTTTTGCGTCGACAACCACTTGAGTCACGATGGTCGCAACGGTTTTATGTGCCTCGATGGCACGCAGTCGATTGTCGAGTGCGTTTTGAAGATGGTAGCCAATATACCCTTGGCTCATTGCGCCACACTCAGGGAATGGCATCTCAGGGGTATTTGATGAGTCCGCAAAAGCTAAATTAATCATTCCAACTTGTGGGCCATTGCCGTGTACAAGAACAACCTCATGCCCTGCCGCAATTAAATCTGCAATAGGGACAACGACTTGTTCAAGTAAAGCTTTTTGTTCTTCAGGTGTATTGCCTAAAGCGTTACCGCCTAACGAAATGACAAACCTACGCATCGCGTCCACCAAGTGTTGCTAACATGACGGCTTTAATCGTATGCATGCGGTTTTCTGCTTCGGGGAAAACACGGCTTTGTTTAGACTCAATCACTTCGTTCGTGACTTCCATTTCACCTTCTGAAACTTGAGGATACTCTGCCCCAAACTCTTGAGCAATTTGGGTGCCGATTTCTGTATCCATACCATGGAATGCTGGCAAGCAGTGTAAGAATATCGCACGTTCAGAAGCGTGACGCATGAGGTTACGATCTACTTGATAACTATGAAGTTGCTTGATCCGTGAATGCCAAACATCTTTAGGCTCACCCATCGACACCCAAACATCCGTGTAAACAACATCGACATCTTGTACACCTACAATAGGATCCTCAGTAAATCGTAAACTACCACCACTTGAATTGGCTAGTTTCTCACAAACGTCGATTAACGATTGCTCAGGCCATAATTCACGTGGTGCAACGGCTGTAAAGTGTAGACCAAGTTTAGCACAACCAATCATCAAGCTATTACCCATGTTATTGCGCGCATCACCAACATAGCTGAATTTGATACCTTTTAATGTGCCAAACTCTTCCTGTATGGTTAAGAAATCGGCTAGCACCTGCGTCGGATGATACATATCAGTTAATCCATTCCAAACTGGCACACCGGCATACTCAGCCAGCTGTTCAACATCAGTATGCAAATAGCCACGAAATTCAACGCCATCATACATTCTTCCAAGGACACGGGCTGTATCCTTAACGGATTCTTTTTTGCCCATTTGCGAACCGCTTGGACCAAGATATGTCGCGCCCATACCCAAATCAAATGCGCCCACTTCAAAAGCACAACGTGTCCGTGTTGAATCTTTTTGAAACAGTAACACGACATTTTTGCCTGGTAAGTGTTTGTGTGGTGTGCCTACTTCTTTTTCCTTTTTCAATGTTGCAGATAATTGAATTAGATACTCAATTTCTTCAGGGGTAAAGTCCAGTAAAGTGATAAAGCTTCTTCCTTTTAAGTTCATGTGTTTCCTCCTATAAATCTTCTCTGTGGATTGGCATACTCATGCAACGGGGACCGCCTCGTCCTCTAGATAGTTCACTTGATGGAATTTCGATGACTTCAACACCTTTAGCACGCAAGATGTTGTTTGTAATATGATTGCGCGAATAGACTATGACACAGCCTGGGTGGACTGCGAGCGTGTTTGCACCGTCATTCCACTGCTCACGTTCGCTATGCACAATGTCCTCCCCACCACAATAAACGAACTCAACATCATGTCCAAGCGTTTCTTTTAATAAAGTTTCAAGATTCGTGACGACTTTTTTGATCTTAAGACCCGACTCACCCCGTGTTACTTTGAACAACGTTAAAGTTTTCATAATGCCTGGATGAATGGCAAATAGATGGTGATCGATTTGGGTTAGAACGGTATCAAGATGCATGAAGGCACGTGTTTTTGGTATATTCAGGGCTAAGATTGTTTCAAAACGTTCATCTGCCGCAAACAAAGTCTCAGAGACATGCTCGATGGCTCGGGGATCTGTCCGTTTTGATATACCGATCGCCAAAGTTTTCTCGTTGAGAACTAAAATGTCACCGCCTTCGAGACTATAACGATCATCACGTGTAAAATATATGCGATGATCTGGCTTCTTGAAGCGCGGATGAAAGCGTAGAATCAAATCACTAAACAGTGTTTCACGTTGACGTGTTCCTGTGGACATGCGATTAATGGTGACACCTTCTCCGACACTTGCGAATGGATCTCTTTGAAAAAGGATGTTGGGCATGGGATCGGTGTAAAAGGGATACTCATCAATTAAGCCATCCATAATTGATGGTGATTTCTTTATCTGAATATCATGGGTTCTAATCCCCTCAATCATCATTTCAACCATTGTGCGAAGCGGGTAGGCGCTGAGTTTATCATATAGCGCCTGCCGAATGGATTCCGCTGTGATTTTAGCCTCGCTGATAAAACGATTAATGAACGATTCACGTTGTTCAGGGTGTACATCTAATGCCTCAACAACAAGGTCCACTAAATATACTACTTCAACACCTTTGCTCCGCAACGCATTGGCAAAAGCGTCGTGTTCCTGACGGGCAATTTCCAAATACGGAATGTCATCGAAAAGCAGTTTCTCTAATATATTGGGGGTAAGATTCTCAAGTTCTCTGCCTGGCCGATGCAACAGCACCGTTTTAAGTTTCCCAATTTCTGAATAAACTTGGTTCATAGTTTGGCCTCCTTTTCGATGTATAACCGAGGTACACGGTTAGAGATCGAACACAAAACTTCATAATGAATGGTTTGCAAATGCTCTGCAATAACTCCAGCATTCAAAATACCTGGACCCATCAAAGTGACTTCATCATCAAGATGAATCGTATCATCAATTTTGACGAAAAGCTGATCCATGCACACATTCCCAACAATTGGATATAATTTCCCTTTAATCAGAACAATATGTCCTTTGTGTTGCCGAATCCAACCGTCTGCATAACCAATTGGCAGGACCGCAATGCGGGTGGGATTTTTGGCTTGATACGTGATTCCATAACCGAGAAACTCCCCTGTTGTGAGTTCTTTGATTTGTGAAACTGTTGTTTTCAATGTGCCAATCGGTATGAGCCCATAATCAGCTGATTCAAGGGTGTACCCATAAAGACCAATACCGACGCGTGCATGGGTAAATACTTCAAAAATGGATTCATGTTTTAACCAAGCTGATGTATTTGACAAGTGCGTAATTTTCGGTAGTTTTGGTAAAGTGTTTATCGCTTCCATAAATTGCTTATACTGAAAGTTAACATAGTTTTCATCGTCGTCTGAAGTCGCTAAGTGTGAGTACACACCTTCAATACATTTCTTTGGATCACTCTCAAGCGCATCATACACTTTACGGAAATCGTTGATTTCTTTGAAACCGAGTCGATTCATGCCTGAATCAAACTTTAGATGAAACCGAAGCGCACCCTTAAACATCTTAACCGCTTCAAAAAGTTTATGATCACTTAAAGTGAAAACAATATCATATTTAGCGACTCGTTTTAAGTCTTCAGGCAATAATACGCCCATCATCAAAATTGTGATATCGTGGAATGCTACGCGTAACTCAAGCGCTTCTTCTAATAAACTCACCGCAAAAAACTGCACGCCTTCTTCACGTAAACGTTTAACAACTTTGATTGCCCCATGTCCGTAAGCATTCGCTTTAACGACGGCAATTAATGTTCGATCCGCATGGATTTCGCGCAGGCGTTTAGCATTAGATGCGAGTGCATCTAAGTCGATTTCATACCACGTTTTTCGGTATAACTCACACATAAACTTTCCTCACATATTTTGACGTCATGAGACTTAATACACTACCATAAGTAAGTCGGAATCGCAGTATGTCACCGACTTGATAAGATTGCTTTATATGTGTCAAATCAACAATGAGATGATCGCTTGAGCTGCCAATCAAGCGTACATCTTGATCTTCAGGCATGAGTTCATGATAATCAACATCTTGTTTACCAATAGCAAGAATACCGCGGTCCATAAGTCCATAGTCTTCAAATTGTGGTGTCTTACCAAACGCATTCATACCAATGCTCCCCATCGGTATGGAAGGTTTTTTCTTAATTTCGACTAAATCACATTCAAGGATAAACACATCTTGATACAAATCCGGCATATCTTTTCCATAGGCTGTCTCACGACCTAGCACAATGGCTTCTCCTATGCGTAAGTTATTGATGAAAGCTGGGTGTTGACCGGCCTCTAACAAATATAGGTGTGATGAATTGCCTCCTGAAATCATATCAAATTCTAACTGGTAATTTTGCTTAAGTTTCACAATCATATCGCCAAGGCGACCAAGTGATTCCTGATCAGGTATGACACCACCATAACAAGTAAGATTTGTCCCTAAACCATACAAATCGATGTGCGAAAGTAATAAAATTGATTCGACCATTTGTTCGATGTCAGCTTTAAAAAATACGCCTTCTCTAAGGTCTCCTACATCCATCATTAAAATGATTTTATGTTTAATGTTAAGTTTTTTTGCAGCTTCATTAAGTGCTTTAATGGTTTCAAGTTCGGAGTTTAACGATATGTTCGCAACACGAACCACTGTGTCAACTTCATGTAAAGACGGGATGCGAAGCAACATCTTTTGCAAATGAGTTTGCATGTTTTTTAAGTTCACAATACGCGAATCAGCAAGATAATCAACATGACAGTTGTTGAGTATGTCAATCAATGTTTGGTCAGCACAAAAAACCTTTGTGACCACACTAACACTAATCCCGTGTTCTGCACATAGGGATGTAATCTTATCGACATTATGACGATACTTTGCACGATCAATGATGACCCTGGGGTACATAAGTTAACCCTCCAGTCCAAGCGATTGCTTCAACAACATTTTAGCTGCTTCACGATGCGTAAGTGATAGCACACCAATGCTTGACAATATATAATCCGTATCTTTTAGTATTTTAACAGGATGTGTTGGAATCAGTTTGTGTGGGTTAGACGCTAAATAACTCTGGATGATTGCTTCAGTGTTACTAAGATGAACCAACGCACCGCCTGTTAGAACAACAGTTTTGACTTGTGTCAAATCCCGTCCTTCTGGAATCATTTTTACGCCATTTGAAGTGTAGACTTTTCGCAAGTCACCCACATGACGATCCATAGCACGATGCACGCAAGTTTTAGTAATTTCATAAACGAGTGATTTTTCTAAAGCTGTTTTAGGTATGTAAGTATAACTTTCGATGAGTGCTTCAAGTTCTTTTTCACCGATATTCAGAGCTGTCTTGAGTGTCATAGGGTTCATGGTATCCAGTACATTTTTAAAGTTTACAAAAACACCTAGATCGCCTTCAACAGTTCGCTTCTCACGGGCTTCACCCTCATGGTAAGCGCGGTATTCTTCGCTGGGATAAGTGACTGAATGTACATCAGAAGTCGCCCCACCCACATCGATAACAACTAGGTTCCCTATCATGTCATGCAACAACATGGCTGCTTCCATCACTGAACCGGGTGTAGGCATGATATGACCTGATACCATCTCTTTAATGTATTTCATGCCTTTCGCATGAACAATATGTTCCTCAAACGTCTCATATATTTTTTTCCTTAATGGTTCGATATTTAAGAAATCTACCCTTGGATAAACATTTTCAACTAATTGAACATATTGTGCTTGAGGTGTGGTATCTAACCATTTTTTAATTCGTGTGTGATTTGCACAATTACCAGCGTATATAATCGGTACGTCAAGTTGAAGTGATGCGACCGCAAGAAGATTTTGGTAAGC
>SKGI01000032.1 GCA_007117555.1 Candidatus Izemoplasma sp.
AAATGAGGTGACACTTGATATTAACTATACGACCGAAGGCACCATTTACCTGAATGAAATGACCCAAAAAAATGTCGACTCTTGTCACGATCTTGTCAAGGAGGGAGACTCCCTTGACGTTATTGTGAAAAAAGTTGATGATGAGAAGGGGATCGTTCTCTTATCTAGACTTGACCTTGAGGCCGAAGCAGGGTTTGAAACACTACAGCAGTATTTCACAGATGAAACGACCTTTGATGTGAAAGTACAAAAAGCCACTAAAGGCGGCCTTGTAGTGTCGGCGCTTGGCTATGGGCGCATGTTCATGCCAATCAGTGAGATTTCAACGGATTTTATCGAAAACACCGACGCATTTGTAAACAAGACGTTAGCGGTTAAAGTCATCGAAATCAAACGAGAAAAAGTCATTGTGTCGCATAAGATTATTGAGCGGGAAGCAAAAAAAGCAGCGCGTCAAGAAGCGCTTGATGCGATTGAAGTGGGCGACGTTTATGAGGGTAAGGTTTCGAAAATTATGCCTTATGGTGCGTTTGTCCGCATTGGTGAAATTGAAGCGTTGCTACATATTTCAGAAATCTCGCACCACAACGTTAAAGATGTAAAAGATGTTCTTTCTGAAGGTCAAGAGGTAACCGTCAAAGTCATCGGTGCAAAGAACAACAAACGGTCTCTCTCCATGAAAGCACTTGAAAAAACCCCATGGGAAAAGTTTGTTGAAACCCATAAAGTCGGAGAAGAGATTACCGGTAAAATCGTTAAAAAAATGCAGTTTGGCATGTTAGTTGAAGTCGACAAAGATGTTGTTGGCATGTTAAACCGATATGATTATTCATGGGATCCCCGTCAAAACTATGCCGGTGAAGTTGAAATCGGTGACGAAGTTAACGTTAAAATAACTGCGATTGATGAGAAAGCTAAACGGATGACACTTTCGAAAAAGCATCTTGAGTACAATCCGTGGGAAGATGTTAACTTTAAGATTGGCGAAAAAGTTTCCGGACAAGTCAAAGCGCTACAATCTAATGGTGCGCTTGTCGAAGTTCAAGGTGTCAATGGCTTTTTACCCATCGGTGAAGTTTCTTCTAAACGCATTGGACATGTCAATGAAGTTCTTTCAGAAGATGATGTCATTAACGCTGTTGTACTTAAATTCGACAAGAAAAACTGGCAACTTGTGATCAGTAAACAAAAACACGATGAGAAACAAGAACGTGATGAATACAAAAAATACTTACGCAGTGAGAACAAAGAAGATCAGTCACAAACATTAGGCGAACTGTTTGCAGAAAAACTTAAAGGTTTTAAAAAATAGAAGGTGACGCCATGCGACCATCAATTGCCATCGTCGGACGTCCCAATGTTGGAAAAAGCGCGCTTTTCAACCGAATTGTTGGCGAACGACTTTCCATCACCGATGAAACACCCGGCCTAACCCGGGACCGCATTTACGCTAAAGGCGAGTGGCTTGGTCGGACATTCAATTTAATTGATACAGGGGGCATCGATTTCGACGATGCCCCTTTTGTCCATGACATCAAAAGTCAAACCGAAATTGCCATGGAAGAAGCCGATGTCATCGTGTTTCTTGCCGATGTAAAAACGGGCATTACTGAAACCGACACCATGATTGCAAAAATGCTTTATAAGACGGATAAACCGGTTGTGCTTGCCATCAACAAAGTCGATGATGTCCAACTCAAAGAGGCTGTTTATGAGTTTTATGCTTTAGGACTAGGCGACCCATATCCTATTAGCAGCATCCACGGTATTGGTGTTGGGGATATGCTTGACACTGTCGTGCGTCTATTGCCGGATTCATTCGAAGAACCGTATGAATCTGATTATGTGAAATTATGTTTAATCGGTCGCCCAAATGTGGGTAAAAGCTCACTGATGAACACGCTTATTGGTCAAAATCGCGTCATTGTTAGTGAAATTGAGGGGACAACACGCGATGCGATTGACTCGGTCTTCATTCGAAATGATCGCCCTTATGTTGTCATTGATACCGCTGGATTGCGCAAGCGGGGCAAAGTGTATGAAAACGCTGAGAAATATAGTGTACTTAGAGCACTTAGCGCGATTGAACGTAGTGATATTTGTCTCATTATGCTCGATGCTGCAGAAGGTATTCGTGAACAAGATAAAAAAATTGCTGGTTATGCCGATGATGCAGGAAAAGCCATTATCATCATCGTAAATAAATGGGATAAAATTGAGAAGGACCATCGGACGATGAGTCATTTCGAAGCGGAAATCCAGGCACATTTTCAATATCTTGCCCATGCGCCCATCGCGTTCATCTCTGCAAAGAAAGGGCAGCGGATTGACTCTTTATTTCCATTAATTGACAACGTATTTGAACAATATTCTAAACGTGTCCCGACGAGTGTTCTCAATGATGTAATCAGCGATGCTTTTCATATGAATCCACCGAAAACACACCAAGGGGGAATTTTGAAGGCTTATTATGCCACGCAAGTCTCAACGCGCCCACCGACATTTGTCCTTTTTGTTAATGATATAGAATGGATGCATTTTAGTTATGAACGGTACTTGAAAAATAAACTACGCGAAGCATTCGGTTTTGCAGGGACACCGATAAAAATCGTCTTAAGGAAGCGTGATTGATATGCGTATAACAGTCATTGGTGCCGGCTCATGGGGGATGGCACTTTCTAAAGTGCTCTCTGATAATGGCCACGATGTTTTAGTTTACGATAACAATTCGAAAATTGTCGAAAAAATTAATACCATGCATATTTGCATCCAGCTGAATGAGTACGTGCCTGAATCAATTCAAGCCACCGACCAGCTTAATCAAGCATTAAAGCATGCAGATATTTTATTTTTTGTCGTGCCCACAAAAGTACTCCGTGCGGTTATCGATGATGTGTTACCGCTTCTTGATACACCTAAGTTAATGGTCAACGCCGCTAAAGGCATTGAACCGAAGACATTCAAGCGTGTGTCGGAAGTTTTCGCAGAGTGTTTTGATGCTAAGCAAATGAAAGGCTTCGTCAGCTTATCAGGTCCGACGCATGCCGAAGAAGTCATCCGAGGATTGCCGACTTTGATTACAAGTGCGAGTGCCAGCGAAGCGGACGCAAAATATGTGCAAAAGATTCTTCATAACCCACACTACTTCCGAGTCTATTCGAGTACCGATCTCGTTGCGGTTGAGTTAGGCGGGGCGATCAAAAATATATTCGCTTTAGCCTCGGGTATATTGCGCGGTCTCGGTCTTGGTGATAATGCCAATGCTGCGCTCATGACGCGCTCTTTAGTAGAAATGGGCAAGATATACGAACATTTTGGTGCCTCAAAAGATGCATTGATGGGATTGACAGGTGTGGGGGACTTAATGGTTACGTGTACGTCAACCCATTCTCGTAACTATCAAGCTGGTTATAAAATTGGTAAAGGCAAAGATTTAGATGAGACACTGAACAGCATGACGATGGTTGTTGAAGGGATTAGGACAACGCAAGCAGCGTATGAACTCATTAAACAACATCAAATTGAAGCCCCGATTATCGAAGCCCTTTATGATGTTCTCTTCAACCGTGTATCACCTACGATTGCTTACGAACAGTTGCTCGCTAGAACTTTAAAACCCGAATGAAAAGCCTAGTTTAGGTCATTTTATGGTGCTTTATTCATAAAATCGCTTGCATTCGTGCCGCGATATTGCTATAATGACTGTAGTTTTAAACAATAAAGGAGGTAATGTTGTGAACAAAACAGAATTAGTCGCCAAAATTTCTGAGCTCTCAGGTTTGACAAAAAAAGATGCTGAAGCAGCACTCAACGCAACACTCTCAACGATTCAAGAAGCATTGGCTGCGGACGACAAAGTCGTTTTGACTGGATTCGGCACATTCGAAGTTAGAAACCGCAAAGAGCGTGTCGGTCACAATCCAAGAACTGGTGATGCTATTCACATCAGTGCACAAAAGTCACCTGCATTCAAGGCGGGTAAAGTCTTAAAAGATTCCGTTAGATAATCAATTGTTTTCCTAAAAAATGCCATGAATTTCATGGTATTTTTTTTTGCTTGTGATACAATAATGCTTGTGAAGGGAGCGTGTGTTACTTGAGGCAAAATACGATTGATCAGACACTTATTGAGGCAATTAAGTCCGATCACCTAGAACGACTTAAAGTAGTTTCGGATACTATGTGGCTGAACGCCTCAGATAGACGTAATCCCAATGTCTTATTTTTGGCTGTAAGACAAAAAGCACACAATGCATTACTTTACTTAATGGACATTGGCTTAGACATCCATGCAGCGAACCGTCACGGAGAGCGCTTATTACATCTTGCAGCGCATTTAGGCGATGCTTTTGTTGTGCGTTTGTTGATTCAACGTGGTATTCCTGTTGATATTACGAACAAAAAAGGTCAAACGGCGCTTATGCTTGCCGCTTTAAAAGGGAGTCTAGATACCGTGGACATTTTGATTGATAAAGCGGCCAATTTGTTTGCCACCGATGAAGAAGGCTCTCATGTTTTGATGTATGCCATTAAAAGTAAAAAACCTAAAATATTGAAACGTTTACTTCAAGAAAAGACGCCCGTTCATTTAGCAAATCATAAAGGAGAAACGGTTTTACATATTTTGGCATCACAAGGTGTATTAGCGATGTATCAATTACTGCGTCCGCATGCGATCAATCCTTATCGTACTAATTTATACGCTCAGACCCCACTCCATTATGCCGCCATCGCTCAAGTTGACACGATTATTGAGCCGCTGCTTGAAGCGGGGCTAAACAGTTATGATCGAGATTTGTTTGATATGAGCCCTTTTGATTTAGCTCATAAACACGGTCAACATGATGCAATCAACTATTTTACCCGCATGAAAAACGACCCTACATTACAAAATCACTTTGCGACGCACCCATTGCATCGAGCTTTACGGTTTAAAGACTTTGAGGGCGCACACGCTTATATTAAACAAGGTCACCAAATTGATGTGCACGACTGTTATGGGAATACCCCTCTCTTTTATGCATTGATGATTAAAGATGTCATGCTCGTAAAAGCGTTGCTTCACCGTCAAGTCTCAACAGATGACATCGATGCGTTAGGCACAAATGCTTGGACACACGCTATTTTAAGTAGTGAGCCAGCACTGTTATCTGCCGTACTGCCCTATGTAGAAGTTGATGTAGAACAGGCAAAAATTTTACGTGGTCAAATTGGTCATGCCGAACTCGAAAACTATTTAGATAGTGTGTTGAGTTCATGAATACACAACGGCACGTCATAGAAAACGAATCGAAAGTACCCACACTTGCTGGGCTTCTCATTGAAGGATTTTCAAATATCATAGCTCTTTTTGTAGCAATCGTAGTTTTCTTAATCATCCAAACAGGGGTGATAGAGGATCTAACTGAGTCTTGGCAAGGCATGCAAGAACCGCTTTTAATTAGACTCATTGTCCGAGTTTACCAAACGGGAATGTTTTTTGTCTTAATCGTGACTTGGGCGATATTTATCATCAATCTTTGGCTTTTTACTAGCTTGATACGTGGTCGTTACAGTAATATACAGGCTTCAAAAGTTTACACGTATCAGCTCATTTACGGTCTAATCATATTGCTTATCAATCCGTTGCTTGGTATTTTATACTGCTTCAGCGGATATAAGGGGAAAATCGCAACTACTAAACCGGGATAATGCGAAAAGCACCTCATTTTTTTCTTAAATGAGGTGCTTTTATGTATTTAGTAATTCGATGCGTTTCTTTGAAATTATAGGATGAACAAGATGGCAATGAATGTGATGAGATTCATTACACTATGCGCAACAATTGGAACCATAATTAAGCGGCCAGAGTAGTAGTAGCCAAACGATAACATCACACCCATCCCGTAATAGGGAAGAATAAATAAGACATTATCTAGTTCGGTAAGCATGTGGACTAAGGCAAATGGCAATGCATTGAGCAACACCGCAGCGAGATGACCAAAACGCCGTGAAATTAAATGATAAATGCCCTTACGAAAAACAAGTTCTTCGACGATAGGTGCGAAAATGACAATCATAAAGAAAACCATTAAAGCATTGTACCAACTACTTCGCAACATAGCACGAATGGCGGACTCATTAGCGGAAATGCCGGATGAGCCTAGAAGATCAAACCATTGATTCAAGAAAAAGCTGAATCCTAGCATGAGATAAAGCGTCAGTAAAATCAAACCGTACGAAAAACGAGGCCGAACT
>SKGI01000104.1 GCA_007117555.1 Candidatus Izemoplasma sp.
ATTATCTTATTGAAGGAGGCACACTGTTATGATTGTTATCCCAACTGTATCACTTGTAGCCCTGATTACGTTTGTATTGCTTGGTGTCAACTGGAGCGAATCGATTAAAAACAACACCTTTCGTTTCACGTTAAAAAGACGTCAACTATTCGCTTTTTTGTCCTTGTTGGTCGTCATTCCCTTTTTGATTGCGCGCGTCGATGCGAATCAAGTCGGCATCGTTTATGATCCCCTTTCAGGTGGAATTCAAGAGTATTCTTTAGATGAAGGGTATCACATTAAAGCCCCTTGGATTGAAGTGTATAACATTCGTACTTCATTACGCGAAGAGAACTTTGAAGTGACCGCACAGACAGGCCGTATTTTTGATGAAGACGGCACCGATCGTGGGGGTGGACAATGGGCGACTTATGAGGTGACGTTACAGTACCGGGTCCAAGTTGATTTTGCACATCGGTTTTACCGGAATTTTGGTGGGGATGCGCCGAACATCCAAACTATTGAAGCACGGGTTCGTGCTGCACTTCAAGAAACATCAAGTCAACACAATATTTTTGATATTTTGAAAGGTGACTTGATTCTCGTACGTGCTGCGGCACAAGATCTCTTAGTGGATTCGATGCTTGAGTTAGGCATTACTGTTGAGTCGTTCATCATTCGTGATGTCGATGCAGGCGTAAGTATCGAAGCGGTTGTTCAGGATGAAGCGATTGCAGCGAAACAAAGAGAAATCGCCGAGAAAGAACAAGAAGCTCAGCTCGTGCGTGAAAACACTGAAAAACTGTCACAAGAAATTCGGGCAGAAGCTCTAATTATTCGTGCGACAGCTGAAGCTGAAGCTGAAGCGCTGCTCGCTTCTGTCACCATCAATGCCATCAATGTGATGTATGCGGGTCAGTTTGAAGACGATGCCGATCGGACGTCCTTTGAGACAACCGGAGAGGGTGGTTATCTCACCATCCAAGAAGTGGCCGATATAGTCTTAACGCAACTTTATTACGATACATGGGACGGTAAATTGCCTGAAGTCATCGCTTCAGAAGATGGCTTGAGTCTGATCTTACCTAACCGCGATTAAAAAAAGACCCAACCGCACACTGAAATTCGTGCGGTTGGGTATTTTTTTTAAATAAAACGTATGTTCCAAGTCATCTCAGCGACTTGTGACAAGGTCACAAAGACGCTGCAGTGCTCAGTGGCAATGGCCATGGCTTTACGGAAGTGTTCCTGTTTGTCTTCGGGTGCACCCGTCACTTCGATGTTTACGACAACGGTTTTTAGTGTCGTAGGCACTTCAGTACGTTTTTCACCAGTCACGTCATATTTGACAGCGTGAAAGCTCAGTCTTTTCTTGTCAAGGACGGTTTGAAACGTGTGATTTAAACAGGCGGCTAAACCACCAAGAACCATGTCGTAAGGTGCAAGCGCACCTTCTTCAGGTCCGACCCGCGCTGCCCCGTGATGTCCAGTAAGCATGCCATGGTACTGGTTGTCAAAAACAAGTTTGATTTGATTTGCCATATGCGTCATTCCTTTCCTGTGTTTTTGTGTCGTGCGATGCAAGCTTCTAGTAAAGCGACTGCTTCAGCTTTACCGTGAAAGTCATAGACATCGACTTGTTTGTTTTGTTGTAAGTCTTTGTACGTTTTAAAGAAGTGTTTAATTTCTCGTAACATGTGTTCTTGAATATCATCCATTTCATGAATATGGCTGAAGCGAGGATCCGAATCCATAACACTGATAATCTTATGGTCTTTTTCATCATTATCGACCATATCAAGATAACCAATCACGCGTGCGTCAACAATACAGCCTGGAAATGTTTTAGTGCTTGCTATGACGAGAATATCAAGCGGATCATTATCTTCTGCAAGGGTGTTCTCAATGTAGCCATATTCTGCAGGATAGGTCATTTGCGAGTACAAGACACGATCGAGTTTAATCCGATTGCGTGATTTGTCAATCTCATATTTGTTGCGTGTTCCCATCGGGATTTCGATAATTGCTTCAATGACACGGTCCATACCGTACCTCCCATCTTAATAAATTGTAGCGGTTTCGAACATAAACGTCATCGCTTATGCTCATAAATCTTTTGCCATCATTTTGTGTTCGATGTTGGCATCGAGAAATATGTCTCCATAAGTCTCATAGCCAAGTTTTTCATAAAAAGGGATGACTGCTAGTTGTGCGCCTAACTCAAGGCGCGTGATCCCATGTTGTTTAGCGTATTCTTCCACAAAATTCATCAGTTGACTGCCAGCACGCTTGTGGCGATGCGCTTTTAAAATCGCAACACGTCCGACCTTATTGTCATATAGACGGGCCGCACCAATCGCATCCTTACCATCATAGAGCACAAATAGAGTCGCTTCGTAATCGGTGACGTCAAATTCTTCGGTCCAGTCGATGACTTGCTCAACAATGAACACCTCACCACGAATACGAAAATGGTCTAAAAGGGCTTGTTTTGATTCGGCAATCACAACATGCATGATGCAACTTCCTTCCTCAAAGGTAGAAGATTTTCTTGCGGTTAATTATACACGAAATCGTTTCAAAAATAAACAATCTATGGTAAAATGTGGTCAGTTCAGCTTAGAAGGAGAACCGAATATGACGACAAATGAATGGATCTTAATTGGTGTCGCCATCGGTGTGTTTACGCTATCCTTAATTGTGATGATCTTGCGATTACGCGCTAAGGCTAGCAAGGATAAACTGCCAGATGTGGGGGCGCTTGTAGCTTGTTTTGGTGAAGAAAATATCCAAAGCATTGCTTTTGTCCGTCACAAAATTAACGTGACAGTCAATAATGTCATGGCGACTGATATGGTGCGGCTTAAAGCACTGGGTGCAGTAGGCATCAATTTGGTCGGTCAACGTATCAAGTTTTATTTCGAGCAAGATAACGAGAAAATATATGAAGCCCTAAAAGTCACCTTGGGCGAGGCGGTGCAAAACGATGCGTAAAGAATATGTGATTGTTAACGAACAAGGCGTTCATGCCAGACCAGCGACCCATCTTGTGGCGAAAGCCAATGAGTTTAAATCATCGATTACAGTTACCCATGACACAACGACGGTCGATATGAAATCAATTATGGGTGTATTGTCGCTGGCAATCCATCGCGGGTCGTTAATTGTCATCGAGGCAAAAGGGCCTGATGAAGTCGAAGCGATGGAAGCCCTCGATCGATTAATTAAAGACTTCAATATGCGCTAACCTATACTTTAAAAACATCCCATCATACTGTTCATTGAACAGATTGATGGGATGTTTTTTGTTTAGCGTTTGCGGCCGAGCCCGAGTTTATGGTTTAACTTAGCGACTTTACGCATCGCGACCTTTTCAGCGTAGTCACGCCCTGCATCAAGAAAAGCATCAAGTTCAGGGTCTTTGATGAGCGATTGATAGCGCGATTGAATCGGTTTTAGCGTATCAACGACTGCATCGGCAACCGCTTTTTTAAACGTGCCATAATTTGCTTGAGCAAACTGTTCTTCAAGCGCTTTTATAGGCACATCGGTTAATGCACTTAACATAACGAGTAAATTGCTGATGCCGGGTTTATTTTCTTTGTCATAGATGATGCGTGTATCAGAATCCGTGACGGCAGACATAATCCGCTTGCGCACTAAAGGTTCTGGGTCAAGTAATAAAATACGCGATTTTTCATTCGGGTCAGACTTACTCATTTTTTGCGCGGGTTCTGTGAGACTCATAATCCGCGCCCCAACTTTAGGCGTGAGCAGTTTCGGGACGGTAAAGACATCACCGAGCCGGCTGTTTACCCGTTCGGCAACGTCGCGCGTCAGTTCAAGATGTTGGGTTTGATCTTCGCCAACAGGGACATATTCAGCATCATAAAGCAAAATATCACCGGCCATCAATACTGGATAAGTAAATAAAGCGGCACTGACGCCTGTTTCTTGACGACGGGCTTTATCTTTGAACTGAGTCATCCGTTCAAGTTCACCCATGTATGTGAAACATTGTAATAAATGAGCCATTTGTGAGTGAGCAGGGATTTCAGATTGAATAAACAAACTAAGTCGTTCTTGTCGGAGTCCACAAGCAAGATAAAGCGCTGCGAGCTCACGGATTGTTTTGCGCAGCTCGAGCCGGTCGCGCGGGATAGTGATGGCATGCAAATCAGCGATAAACAACATGAAATGATGTTCAGGATACGTATCTTGTAGTTTTACAAAGTTACGAATACTTCCAAGATACGTCCCGAGATTCAATGAACCAGTCGGTTGAATGCCTGAGACGATATGTTTCATAAGGTTATACCTCCTATTTTTTATAAAAAAGCGCCCTTGACAAAGTCAAAGGGCGCATGTGCGCGGTGCCACCTAAGTTTAAGCGCCAAAAGCGCTCCTCAAGTTCCTTAACGCGGAAAGACGGATGGGTTGCATCACTCCCGGGTCCATTCATCGTCTGTTATCCTTTGGCTCACACCATCCCAAAGTCGCTTTTGATAAGGTTTAGACGATTACTCTATCCGTTCACAGTATTACTATTATCTTACACGATTCAATCATGCAATTCAAGTTCTAATGCATCAAGCAAATCAGACAGCCGGTTTACAACGGCTTTAAAAGCTTCTGGATCTGTTAGATCGATCCCTGCACGGCGCACTTGTTCGACTGGGAAAGCATCCCCACCCGATTCAAGCAACCGCATATGATTGGCGATTTGCGTAGGGTCGGCTTTAACTTGTTCAAACAAAGTTAAACTGGCGGCGAAACTTGTGGCATATTGATAGACATAATAAGGGGTATTGAAAAGATGTGGAATATAGGCCCAAACATATTGCTTACCAGGTTCTTGCGTGATGTCAATGTCGTAGAATGTCTTATATAAGTCAACCATAATATTTGAGAGCGCTTCATGTGTAATCGGCTGTCCTTGTTCAGCGAGCTTGTGTGCTTCAAGCTCATACGCTGCAAATAACGTTTGGCGATAAAAGGTTGCGGCGATATCATCGATTGACTGTTGCAACAGCATAATTTTGTCTTCTCGCGTGCCAACGTTGTTTTGTATGAAATAGTCGAGTAGGACATGCTCATTAAATGTCGAGGCAATTTCCGCCACGAAAATGGTGTAATTTTGTGTGGCAATCGGTTGTTTTTCCGCCGCAAACAAAGAGTGCATCGCATGACCGGCTTCATGTGCTAAGGTGAAAACACTGTTTAAGGTATCATCATAATTAAGCAAAATGTAAGGGTGCGCATCAAGTGCGCCCCAAGAATAAGCACCGGTTTGTTTGCCATCTTGTTCATACACATCGACATAGCCTTCTTTTAAAGCGTCCACAGCTTTGTCCTTAAAGCGGGAATCAAGATGTGCAATCGAATCCATGAACAAGTTCACGGCTTCATCATAAGTGAATTTGCTTTTGCTTTCGGCGAGGGGCATAAACCGATCGAATGTACGATGTTTTTTCAGACCAAGCGCTTTAGTGCGTAACGCATAATACCGCTTTAGCAAGTCTGTACTACCTTTCGCGGTGGCGATAAGGTTGTGAAAAACCGCAGGATCAATGTTATTGCCAAAGAGGAAACTGTCAAGCGTGCTCGGATAGTTTCTTGAACGCATTTTGGCAAGGTCTGCTTGTAAGACAGTATTATAAATTTGGGCATAACTGTGTTTATGAGTTTCATAATGAGAAAAAATTGCTTTAAAGACTGTTTCGCGATCATCAGGGTCGGCTAAATCTGCTAAATAACTACGGAAGTTGCCTTGCGTAATGGTGCGGGTTGTCCCATCTTTTAAGGTCACTTCTTTAGGGCTGTTGTCAGCGACGGCGAGTGCATTGTATGTGGCGGCACCTTGTGAAGCGAGCTGACGATAATTTGCGAGTAATGTTTCACTCTTTTCATCGAGGACATGCGCCTGTTGGTGGAACAGTTTCTCAAGTGGAAAACGATACTCGTTTAATTCAGGATCTTTCTCAAGAAAGCCCATGATAGTTTCTTTGCCAATGCCGATGACTTCAGGGGCATCAAAGGCGGTGGCTTGCTGCAAACGATTTAACAAATAACCAATCTTTTGCACTCGCCCTGCATTTTCAACATTTTTGCGATTTAAA
>SKGI01000011.1 GCA_007117555.1 Candidatus Izemoplasma sp.
CATAGCTGCTTGTCAAAAAGCAAACACTGAAATCGCTGGCACCTCCGGTTTAGAACACATGGCTTATGACGATTGGTTAAAAAAACTTGCCAATCTTCAGGCTGGTATAAACTTACCAGCCGATTACGTACCGGCGACTACTTTCCTTGGCTATCATGATGGTGAACTGATTGGCATCATTAACATCCGGCACACTTTAAACGCTTTTTTAGCACACGCTGGCGGTCATATTGGCTATATGGTGCACCCTGATAAACGGCGGTTAGGTATGGCGAGCGGTATGTTACATGAAGGTCTTAAGTTCGCTTATCATACTTTAAAGCTCGAGCACGCTCTCATCACATGCAGTCCAGACAACCCGGGTTCTAAAAACACCATTATCAATAACGGGGGCGTCTATGAAAAAACGGTTGACGATGCGATGCTCGGTACGGTTGAGCGTTACTGGATTTACTTGAAAGGACGCTACTAATGCGTTTATTTCATGTAAGTGAAACGCCAAATATTACCGTGTTCAAACCAAGAAAACCAAAAAGAAATGACCTTGTTAATGAAACAGGTTTGGTTTGGGCGTTAAGCGAAAGGACATTCGTCAACTTTTTTACACCGCGTGATTGTCCGCGTGTAACGTATCATGTTGCACCGCATACGCACTGCGCCGATAAGAAAAACCATCTCAGCGCACCAGACATTGAGCATGTGATGGTCATAGAACATGCGTGGGTTCAAAAGATGCAAGCAGTGACACTTTATGTTTATGAGTTTGACCCCAAACCTTTTGTGCTTCAAGATGAACAGGCTGGTTATTACGTAAGCAAAGAAACCGTTCAGCCGCTTGCATGTTACGTGATTCAAGATGTATGGCATGCTTTAGCAAGTTTCAATGTTGAAGTCCGTTTAGTTGAAAATTTATGGCCGATCTGTCGAACCATTCAAGCTTCTTCTTTTTATTGGTCGATGTGTCGGATGGCCAATGCGCAACCAGCATGCAAAAATCCTGACACATAACTCGCCTCTCACCGCACATGACAATCACGATAAATCACTCAAATTAGGGAAATCCGCAAATACCGATTTAGTTAAGGGATCACTAAGACACGAAAAAAAGAAGGCTCGTATCATTTAAAATCGATATGAGCACTTCTTTTTAATTCACGCATGGGACACTGTTTTTTTTTAGGGTCTTCGGTATAATGTTTTTTTATGAAGACCTTGCTTGGTGATGGCCTTAAACCACATGCGATTGCCCATAATTTTATATAACCAGCGAGGAAAATTGGGCGAGACAAATGCATCCGCACTTGGCATTTGTTGGTTTATGGCTTGACTTAAATGGTCGAGTGCTTTTTGTAAACTGCGACGCGGATTTTTAAAAATAGGAATCTGGGCAAAGGCCTGCATCGCACCGGCCCCAATGCCAAGGCCGCCACCATACGTAAGTTCAGTTCGTTCACACCAATGTTTGAGACACGCTAAAGCGACTTCGTTATGGATGCCTTCGTAATACCCCGCATTGCTTAACCCATACACCCGAATCGATCGACGATGTTCGATAAACCGTTTTTCTAAGCTTTCAAGGTGTCTAAGTAAATGTCCTGGTATCCCATCGACATAAAGCGGAAAAGACAAAAGCAACACATCCGCTGATAATAACGCCGTCATGGCTGTTTCAGTCAAGGGTTCATGGCGCAAACGAATCGTGCAGGTCACAGGATACTCAAGCTTATCAACTAATAGACCCAATAAATGTTCTGACGCACTATGTTGTGCTTTAGGACTCCCAATCAATGCGATGATTTTCATAAATAGTCCGCCTTAAGTGCAGCAAGTGTTTCATAAAAAGCGACTTCAACGCTATGAATCATCAAGTTACGCGCCTGCGCCTCAACGAGTCGTCGGGCCGTGTTTGCTTCGGCACTTTTTGAAGACACCCCATAAAATAGCACATGTAACGTCGGGGTGTTTTTGTAGCGCATACGATGGCGCATGCGACCTTTTCGAATGGTAAAAAGTGGTAAGACAAAACTGATTGAACGATCTAGAACACTTTTGACAAAAGGACTTTCTGAACCATAAAGACAGCGACTGACGATACGTATAATTTCTGACTGACCCATCATTTGACCAAGCGACTCATAGCCATCTTTTATAATGCATGTACCAGGCGTTTTAACCCAACAATCAAAACACCCTTTACATGATGAAAAGGCGTCTTGTTCAGAGATAACATGCCACGTTGAGTCCGGTGAAATAAAACCCTGCACGTCGTCTTGATGCGCTAAATCATGGATGAACACATTCATGATTTGCCTCCCTTAAAATTCTATTAAGATACTTTATCATAGCATGAAGACCCTTTAACTGACAACGAAATTTACGTATCTAAAAAACGGCTTAATCGATAGTTGTGACCACTCTATAGCATTCGTTTTCTTAGCAAAAAGAAAGAAAAACCGTCCACTTAGGGAACCCCTATGGACGGATAAAGTATTTTCGTGCACTTAGCGCGCGTCAATCGTAATTATTCACGATCTTTAAAATCATCTTCAATACGATTTTTCCAGTCTTTTCGAATCGATTTGTTCACTCTCAGCTCACGCACTGTCTCATCGATGACGCGGTAGTTAAGACGTGTACCTTCTTGATCAGAATGATATCTCGCGGCTCGGTCCGCCTCAATACCGAAACGACGGGCTGTTTGGATGGCATCCATATTCGCGCCGAGGAAGATGAACTCCCAATCATAATGCGCTTTTTGATGCGCAATGCGTTGTTTAATACTTGAGTAGCTGTAATCGCTACTAGAATTTTCCATGCCGTCTGTAGTAATCACAAAAACAGTTTTTTCAGGTCTTTCTGAGCGCGGTAAATACCGATGAACCTTAGCAATTTTGTCGATGGCTCGGCCTATGGCGTCTAATAAAGCTGTTGTGCCGCTTACTTGATAGTCGTTTAAACTAAGCGGACACACTTCGCGGATGTCAAGGCGGTTGTGTAAGACATCGAAGGTGTGATTGAACAAGACAGTTGAGACAACTGCTTCACCTGGGACAGTCTTTTGTTCGCCAATCAGCTCATTAAAACCATCGAGTGTTTGTTTTTCTAGACCTTGCATCGAACCACTGCGGTCAAGAATGAATACCATTTCTACCAAATCTTTTTTCATGATTTTCGCCTCCTATAAATGTTTGATGCACTTATAGGATACACAAAAGAAGATCGTATTAGGTCGCCTATCAAGCGACAACGCTACTTAGCTCATATTGCCGAGTGTCTTGTTGCCAAAAGCAAAGAGTGTCTGGTTCACTTCAAATAAGTCGTAGTTTTGATTCTCGATGAAATATAAAATGATTACATCTGACTCTTGGCTTCTTGATAAGGTGTAACCAGCTTTGCCAAGAAAATCTTGTGTTTCATCGAGATTCAGTTCAAGCGCGAGGGCGAAGGCAATGGCGGTTTGCTTGCTCGGTTGATACTTATTTTGACTTCTAATTTTTGAGAATAGTTTCCGGTCGACATTGGCTTTTTTATAGACGGTCACATCATCAAGATTTTTCTCATCAATCAGCCGTAATAAACACGCACTAAATGTTTCGCCAATCGTATCAATCAAACCTTCAAGTGTCCGCGGACGTCTCTTTCGAGGCGTTTGAGCGCGTGAAATAATTTTGCTCTCTAATAGATCATCGTGCATTGATAGCCGATCATGATAAGACTCTTCATGATAGGTGTCAAGATAGTTTTGCACTGAATCAAAGCGTTCTTGAGATAATTGAAAAGAAGCATCATCATAAACGACAAGATACACGTGTAGTTCATGCTTTGTTAAAAAAGCTTTGATTGCTTTTAAGGCAATTTCTAAAGCTTCCCCGCGGGGGAAGGCAAAGGCACCTGAACCGATGAGCGGGATGGCAAGTGACTGGATATTATTAGTTTGCGCAAGACTTAACGCACGCATGTATGTGTCATAAAGTTGTTGGGATTCACCACGTGAGCCATCTTGATAGATGGGCGCAAGGACATGAATGACATACTTAGCACGCAGTTCATAACCATCTGTCAACGCAGCTTGACCGACTTCAAGTGCCCCAATTTGGTGGCGCGCTTTAAGTAATTTGGGTCCCGCGACCTGATGAATCCTATACTCTGCTCCACCCCCCATAGAAGGTTCGGCACTGGTAGAATTGACAAGCGCATCTACAGTCAATTTTGTGATGTCTTGTCTAAGAATTTCAAACGGCATGGACAAGCACCCCTTCCTTTAATCTATTTACATCATATCATAAAATGTCACTTTCTAAGTCATCACCCGTTCCAATAAATCATTGATAGCTTTTTAAAACAATGCGCTGTTTCCCCTCTATTTTATGTCCGTTCATGGATCTAGTCTATCGTAAAAAAAGACTGCCCTAGACAGTCTTAAAAGTAAAGATTCCATTAAAGGGTGACGAAAGCAAGACTTGATCTTGCGGCCTAAGCTTTTGCGTCATGGTAAAATAGTATAAAAAAGCGAATAAAGCTTATAAAGATAAAACGCCCAGTCGTGAAGATTAAAATTGACGATTTTGCTAGTTTTATCGCTTGCGCTGCTTGTCTCACATTACGTCTTGCGCTATAATCGAATAAGATGTTAACTCACTTGATAAGGATGTGTCATCATGCCTTCTAAAAAACACGCTTTTTCACTCCGGAAAGCGACACAAGATGATTGTGCGACGTTACTTTATTTGATTAAAGCACTCGCTGAATACGAACGGATGACCGATGCGGTCATCGCGACGGAAGACAGTTTGAAAGAAGCCATTTTTAAGCGCCAGCGGGCAACGGTTTTTCTTGCCGAAATTCAAGGCAAAGCTGTTGGGTTTGCGCTTTGTTTCTTCAGTTTTTCCACTTTTGTAGGTCAAGAAACGATGTACTTAGAAGATTTATACGTGTTGCCCACTTACCGGGGTCATGGTATTGGCAAGGCGCTTTTAAAAGCAGTTGCTAAAGAAGCGGCGATGCATGGGAGCCCACGGCTTGATTGGGTTTGTCTTAACTGGAATAAATCAGCCATCGCGTTTTACGAAAGTCTAGGCGCAAATGCACTTGAAGATTGGCAACTTTTTAGGCTAGAAGGTCCTGCTTTAAAGAACCTTGTGAAAGATGCGTCTTAGTTGCCGATGATTTGCACAAAAATTTTGCGATGACGTGGCCCGTCAAACTCGCAAAAAAAGACGCCTTGCCAAGTGCCAAGTTTAAGTCGATGCGCATCGATCAGCACAGTTAGGCTTGGCCCGATGACTGAAGCTTTCACATGGGCATGAGAATTGCCCTCAAGATGGCGAAAAGCCGGATCATCAGGCAAGTTGTTTTGTAAACTCATCACCATATCACGCGCCACATCCGGATCGGTATTTTCATTAACCGTAACAGCAGCGGTGGTATGCGGGATGAATACCGTAAGTTGCCCTATTTTAATGCCTGACTTCTTCACAAAATCTTGCAATAAATCGGTGATGTCATAAAGCGCTTCACGCGCTTTTGTTTTTAACGACAATATCTCATTTGAAATCATCATAATGATGCACCTCACAATACGTAAGATTAGTATGACTAAATACTAGTTGAATCTTTAAATCAAGAAAGCCGGCGCCTTGTGAGGTCCCGGCTTTCAAACTTTTATAGTTTCATCAAGCGATTGGAGATTGACGCATTGATTTGAAATCGACTGGCTGTCTTAATTCCGGTTCAGTCGCTTCAGAAAGCAGTGATTCAAGAAATGCGACCGCAGCTTGCCGTTGCGTATCATGATCGGGGTTGTTGCGATACTGTGTGATGGCGGTCGTCAGTGCTACGGCAGTCGGACCATCTAAAACACCGTTCACAGCTAAATCATTGTCAAACTGGAAGTTTTCTAACGCTGTAACGGTTGCGCTATCTAAAACGCTGTTTATCTCAATGACCTCACCGTATCCTAACGCTTTAAGAATTTGTTGGGCCACTTCAATAAGTTCGTGTGTATCACCGGCTTCATACACTGCTTCACCGACAAAAATAGATGGTGTCGTTAAAAAGGGATTTTGCTCGACAGGAATCGTTGGTTCATAACCG
>SKGI01000053.1 GCA_007117555.1 Candidatus Izemoplasma sp.
TGATACAAGTTATCGGGCATTTTTTTATATTTATCGGCGCACAACTTCTTTCATTGTCATGCGTAGTGTTGTATAATGTTTTTATACGAACTGTTTGGAGGTGGTGATGTGCGCCATGAATTGTTCGAAATCATGCAACAAACGATGTTATCTACAAAAAGGCTTTATGGCAAGCGGCTTGAGCCTTATGGCTTGACCTATGCGCAATATCAGGTTCTAACGGTCATTGCTGAACATGAAGGGTTGACCGCTAAGGACCTATTGGTCTATATCGACTCAGACAAGGCCACTTTGTCAGGTGTGTTAAAGCGTCTTGAAGCAAACCATCTAATTAAACGGCTAAGGGATGATGTCGATCGGCGCAAACAACGCATTCATTGTGAAACGGCCGCAGTAGAGATGATTGCTCAGTTTAATAAAGAGAGTGATCGACTTGAGAAAACATTGTTGAAAGGGTTGCGTGGTCGTGAACTACGACTTTGTCGTGATGTACTAAGACACATTGAGTCCCGCGTATTAGAGAAAATTAATGAGCCTACTGAACAGCAACGTAAAACTATGGTAAAATAAACTATCATTTAGGAGGAAGGATTATTATGAAAAAGTATGTGTTTAAAGAGTTTTGGCTTAATTTAGTTTTAGGTGTTGCATTGATTGTTTTGGCAATTTTAGCCTCCCCACTCGTTTTGGACTGGATTGGTGATCTTGTTGAGTATGCCGTCGCAGCTGTTATCTTGTTTTATTCGGTGATGAGTTTTGTTAAACAGCGGAAAAAGTATAACTTACGTTATGCTTTGATGATTTTAGCTGGCGCATTGGCCATTGGGATTTTGTTGGCAGTACTTCTTATTCTACCAGTTCCGCCAGTAGGGCAGATTGGTATTAATTTAGCGATTGGTTTGACATTGTATGTCCAAGGTCTCTCCTATTTACTTATTATACAATTGACAAAAAAACGGAGTCAGTTTACGACATTTTTGATTTATTTGGCTATTTTAACACTGGGTGCTTATGTGATGTTTGGTGCACCGGCCTTTGGGAACATTTTAAACTGGGTGCTCGTTGTTTTGATTTTAACTTATGGGATTATTTTAGTTGTTGCTGGCATACTTGATTTGCCAAAGAAAAATAAATAGGAGGACATCATGCGTTCAATACTTGAAGAACTTAGTATGCTGCCGGGAATACCTGGAAACGAGACGGCAGTCCGTCATTATATGCAAGAAAAGTTTAAAGGTCACGGCACCGTATCACAAGATAATTTAGGCAGTATAATCGTTGAAAAAATCGGCGAAAAAAAAGGGCCACGTATTATGGTGGCTGGACATATGGATGAAGTCGGATTTATCGTGACGCGATTAACCGATGAAGGTTACGTGAAGTTCATCCCTGCAGGGGGCTGGTGGAGCCAAGTCATGTTAGCTCAACAAATGGAAATTCACACAGCGACAGGGAAAAAAGTTCGCGCTGTTACGGGGGCTAAAGCACCCCATATTTTAACACCAGAAGAACGTAAAAAGCCTGTTGCTATTGAGGATATGTATCTTGACTTAGGTGTTGCAAACAAAGAAGAAGCTGAAGCTTTAGGCATTAAGACCGGTGACATGATTGTCCCATACATAGAAACTACACCTTTAAGTAATCCTAAATATCTCCTTGGAAAAGCATGGGATAATCGCGTGGGCTGTGCTGCAGTCATCGATGTGCTACATGCTTTAAAAGATCGCAAACATCCAAACATTTATTATGGTGTAGGCACCGTTCAAGAAGAGGTCGGATTACGCGGTGCAGGAACAAGTGCATACCAAGTCAATCCTGATATTGGTATTGCAGTCGATACAACAATTGCGTATGATTTTCCTAAAGGCTCAAAAGAAACCGAACTTGGCAAAGGTGTCGGGGTGATGGTCGCAGATTCTTCTATGGTGGGACACAAAGGCATGCGTGACTTCGTTATCGACGTGGCTGAAAAGCACAACATACCCCTACAGTTAACCCATTTGACTCGTGGTGGAACAGACGGTGGGAAAATCCATTTGAGTCGCGCAGGTGTACCATCAATTGCTTTATGTTTGCCTGTGCGCTACTTGCACTCACATACATCTATTGTGCATCAAGACGATTACAATAACCTCGTCAAACTCATTCAGCATCTCATCGAGGCACTCGATGCTGAAGCCGTGCAAAAAATCACTTACGGATAATGCCGAAAACCATTCACACAATGCGGGTCATTGCTGGGAAGCATCGTCGTCGCCGCCTAAAAAGTGTACCAGCTGAAACGACTCGAAGTACACGCGATCGCGTCAAAGAAAGTCTTTTTAACATGCTCGAACCGCTTGAGCAATATACGCGTTGTCTCGATTTGTTTGCAGGAAGTGGTGCGCTAGGGATTGAAGCTTTGAGCCGTGGTGTTGAACAAGCTGTGTTCGTGGAAAGTCATACCATAGCTTATGCCGTACTCCGAGAAAACATTGAACAACTCGAATTACTCTCACAGTCTGAACTGAACCAAGTCGATGCTTTGACCTACTGTCGACATGACGCAGCTTCATTTGACTTGATTTTGCTCGACCCACCTTATCAAAGCGGCTTAATTGATAAAGTTCTTGAATTGATTTGTGATAGAAACCTCTTAAAGAAACAAGGATTGATTGCGATATTATCAGCAAGGCAAGCTAAATTTTCAGTGCCGCCATGCTTGACTGAAATCAAGCAACGCGCCATGGGCGTCACTACAGTGACACTGCTGAGAGGAGATGACGCATGAAAACAGGTTTGTACCCCGGCAGTTTTGATCCGATAACTTATGGGCATATCGATATTGTGGAACGGGCGTTGAAAATTTTCGATCAATTGATTATTTTAGTCAGTGTTAACCCGCGCAAACAAACACTGTTTACGCCAGAAGAGCGCATCGATATGATTCAGCATGTGCTCGCACACAAAATCGACTCGATCGAAATTCATACAAGTGACACACTTACGGTTAAACATGCTCGAAAGCTTGGTGCAACGCATATCATTCGTGGACTTCGCGCTTTAACCGACTTTGAGTATGAGTTTCAAATGACCCATGCGAATCGCGCACTCGATGATTCAATCGACTCAGTTTTCTTGATGACAGATCATAAATACTCCTACTTAAGTTCAACATCAGTCAAAGAAATTGCGATGTTCAACGGTGATTTATCGACATTTGTGCCGCCTTATGTGCAAGAACAAGTGCGTAAAAAGCATCGTTTAGGCAAAATGTCATCGCTTTCGGGTTGACATAACGATGAAAAGGTATTAATATCATGCATATATTTTATGCTAATATGCATTTACACACGCAGCGAACAGACGTATAATAACTAATAAACTTGATTTTTAGAACCTTTCAACCTTATTATTATGGGGGTTGGATGCATAATCAAGACATGTTTTGTCTTTACTTGGCGGTCGAAGCGTGATATAATGCATAATAGAACTGTTATATCTTCGCTTTAAGATGCGTGCTGACTAACTTTACTTAACACGTATCTAATCAGCTTTTCACACGTTTCACCTCACCACAAGCTTTCGTCACAATGTTCCTAGGATATAAATTCCCATATACATTGTCAATCGAAACATGCTTGAAATCTATATGGGGTTTATATAAAAAACCACCAAAATAAGAGAGGAGAAATTATTTTGAAAAAGCTATTCCTTGTTTTTGCACTCTTTGCAGTGGGTCTCATTGCAACAGCGTGTACGGTGACGACGGATGATCCAGTTGTTCAACCAACGCCACCAACCATTCTTGGCGCAGGCAACGTGCAAGTGCCACGTGGTATCCCCTTTGATCCGCTTGAAGGTGTTACAGCTACAGACGCCATCGATGGCGACTTAACTGCTGACATCGTCGTAACTGGTGAAGTTGACGTACTTGTTGATGGTGCTTACACCTTGACCTATACGGTTGAAAACTCCGCAGGCTTACAAGCTGTTGTTTCACGCGTAGTTTCAGTCGTAGTTGACTTAGCAGTCTTTGAACCTGCTAACGGTACATTCAACTATCGTTTTGCGGATGCAGACTTGCGACACACCTTATTTGCTGCTGCTGAGCGCTACTTGATGGAAACGATGGCTGGCGGTATTCCTGTCTTTGCCAACGCCGGTTTCGTCATGTACAGCTCACGTCTTCAATTGCCTGTTGATCAGCACATTCCTGTTATGGGCTTTGGTGTCATGTCAGGTACTATGTCAGAAGACGATTCACAAGTACTAATGGACGATAACCAACCTGGTAATCCGGGTGAGTACACCTATCGTTCAGCACTCGGTCAAAATCCTGATACATTGAATCATTGGGAATATACCGATGCGACAAGTTCAGATGTAATTACACTGTTCCTTGACTCACTTTATTACTTCCGTTTCAACGATACACTTGATGGTTATGTTGTAGACCCATCGATGGCCTCTGCCTTACCACAACCAGTTGAGCCTGAAGTGTTACCAACCGGTGCTGAAGTTGCTACAGTATGGCAAATCAGCCTTCGTGAAGATCTCGTTTGGACGTATCATCCAGGTACAGATACTTCTGAATTCCCAGAAGGTCACGAAGCCATTAATGCACACACGTTTGTTGATACATACAGAGTAGCCATTGAGAACTCTTGGTTCCGTGCGACTTCTGGTGGTGGCCACTTCTGGAGTGCCTCACAAGAAATCGTCAATGCGCAACTGTATCACGATACTTGGGATGACGACGAAAACCCACTCGCTTGGGAAGAAGTCGGAATCAACGTTATCGATGACTACACATTTGAGTTTGAGTTTACCGATCAAATGGATGAGTGGGCGGTTACTTATTGGCTCAGTTCATTCGTTATGACACCAATCAACTTCTCAATTTATGATAGCCTTGATGATCCTGCTCAATATGGTACAACTGTCGAAAGAACTGCTTACAATGGCCGTTTCTTCCTTGACTACTATGAGCCAGATGTCATCCTCCGCTACATTGAAAATCCAAACTTCCATGATCCTGATCGTACATTCTTCACACATTATACTTATGCAATTATCGACGAAGCACTGATTCGCTTCCAAGAATTCCTTGCTGGCAAACTTGACGGTGTAGGCGTTCCAGCTGAAGAGTTCGAAGGCGTCCAAGATGACCCACGGATTCGCCGTGTACCAGGTGCTACAACGTTCCGTATTATGATCAACGGACTTGAAACGCCTGAAAGACAACAAGAACAGTTTGAGGGCAGCACATACATCCCTGAGCCAATTCTTGGTCTCACAACGATGAAACAAGCGATGTTCTTTGCGATTGACCGTCAAACCTTAGCTGAAGAAGTGCTTGTCACCAGCCAAACACAACAGTTCTACTTCACTAGCGCTTACATGGTTGAGCCACTTGCGGGTGTTCCTTTCCGTAACACACCTCAAGGTGAATCAGTAGGTGTTGGTCTCTCACCAGAAACATTCGGCTTTAACAGTGACGTAGCAACGATGCTCTTTAAAGAAGCGGTTGCTGAAGCGATTGCACTCGGATACTATGAACCGGGTACGCCAGGCGACTGGACTGAAATTGAAATTGAGCTCTTAATCTTCAGTGGTTCTGAAGCACAAGTCTCATTCGGTAACTTCATCAAAGACTCGTTCGAAGAATACTTTGTCGATGATGAAAATTATGTCCGCGTTATTGTTGATGTCGATCCACGTGCCTTCCCTGGCATTTACTTCGACTACATGATGACCGGTGAGTTTGACATTTCTATCGGTGGTATCTCCGGTTCTACATTGAATGCGGCTAGCTTCCTTGACGTCTTTGCAGACGACAACCGTGGCGGCTTCACATTGAACTGGGGTATTGACACATCGACTGCAAACATTCCTGTTACATACTTCGACTTCGAAGCTGATGAGTTAGTCAATGAAATTTGGTCTTTCAATGCACTGGTTTCAGCCCTTAATGGGACTGTTACTGTTGTTGATGGAGAAGAAGCAGATCCTCCTGCCGAAGAGAATGGTGAAGAGGAGTAATTAGCAACAAA
>SKGI01000079.1 GCA_007117555.1 Candidatus Izemoplasma sp.
TAGAAAAAATGGGTGTCACATGTGTCCGAGACGTCGTAGTTGGAAAAAGCATCACCATTGAACAGCTATTTGAAGACGGGTTTCAATCAGTCTTTATTGGCAGTGGCGCAGGTTTGCCAAGTGCACTTGGTGTCCCAGGCGAAAACTTAAACGGCGTCTATTATGCCAATGAGTTTCTCACGCGTGTCAATTTAATGAAAGCACGCAATGAACCATTGAGTAAAACGCCGATGAAACTTGGCGATACGATTGCTGTCGTAGGTGGCGGCAACGTGGCGATGGATGCGGCTCGGACAGCGAAAAGACTTGGGGCTAAAAATGTATTTATTTTGTATCGTCGCGACCGTAAGAGTTTACCGGCCCGACTTGATGAAATCCACCATGCTGAAGACGAAGGGATCGATTTGCGACTTTTAACGAATCCAGTGGAAATCATAGGTGAAAACCATGTTGTCAAACAAGTCCGCTGTGAACGGATGAAGTTAGGCGAACCCGATTCATCTGGCCGTCAACGCCCCTTACCGACAGGTGAGTTTGTGACATTTGATATCGACAATATCATTATTGCCATCGGCCAAAAACCGAACCCAATTATTAAAGACAACACCATGGGGCTTGAAACGCAACCATGGGGTGGAATTATTACGGATGAGTTTCAGATGACAAGCATCCCTGGGGTATTTGCAGGGGGCGATGTTGTCACGGGAGCTGCGACCGTTATTTTAGCGATGGGCGCTGGAAAAGATGCCGCGCATCACATGGATGAGTACTTAAAAACAACCCATCGTTGACCCATGCCTCTGAAGTTTTTCACTTCAGAGGCTTTTTTTCTTGACTTTAAGCGGAAAAATTGCTATTTTGATGTTAGTATTGTTTGACATTCAAAATAATAGATGGAGGTTCTCATGGGAAAAATTGGTTTAGTAGTATGTGGTAACTCTGGTATCGATTACTTGAAACATGATTATGATATTCGTGTCATCCGGTCAATTTTGTTATTTGGTAGCGAAGAGTACACAGATTTCATTGACATTCAAGCAGAAGATTTTTACAAACGCTTGAACGCGAATCCGGATTTACATGTCTCAACAGCTCAAACCGCAACCGGTGTCATTTTAGAAACATATGAGCAACTTAAAGCGGATGGTTATGATGAAATCATCGCCATCACGATTTCATCAAAACTAAGTGGTACTTTTGAAGGCGCTAAAATGGCCGCTAATATGATCGAAGGCGTCAAGGTGACTGTGTTTGATTCATTGTCGGTTTCCTATCCTGAAGCGTATATGGTTTTAGAGGCAGCTAGATTAGTTAAAGAAGGGAAAACAACGACAGAAATAGTGGATCGTCTCATTCATATTCGCGAAAACCGTGGTGTGCTTGTATCGGTTGATACCTTGAAATACTTAGTGCGCAATGGTCGTTTAAGTGGCGCACAAGGCTTCTTAGGTAGTTTGCTTAAAGTCAAGCCAATGTTACAACTAAACCGCGAAGGTGCACTTGTGCCTCTTGAGAAAATCCGTACCCGTTCTAAAGCATTGAAACGTATTGTTGAAGCGTATGTTGAAGAGTATCACAACGACAATAACATCGTCTTTATCGCCCATGCACACGCACTAGAAGAAGTGGAACAAGTTAGACAAGAACTACTTGAAAAACTGCCTAATGTCGGTGAAATTAAAGACTATCCACTTACACCGGTCGTCGGTGCTCATGCTGGACCTGGCACATTAGCTATTGGTTGGGTACCTAATAAATAGTCGCACTGCACATTAGCGCATCAGGAGGGGTCATAGTGCATCAGTTTTCACCTAAAGAAGTCATTAATGAACTACTCGTTGAAGTATTCAATCAAATTTTAAGTATCGAAGAACAAAATCTTCGTAAACGGGGCGTCACACTATCGATGAATGAAGTGCATGTACTTGAGGCGATTCAAAAAACATCAGAACCAACGATGACGTACATTGCGAACCGTTTGCGCATCACTGTGGGGACTTTGACAACATCAGTCAACCGTTTAGTCGCTAAAGGGTATTGTGAACGTTATAGCACACCCGGTGATCGGCGAAAAGTACTCATTCGTCTCACAAACAAAGCACTTGAGGTGCTTAAAATTCATGAAACGTTTCATGAAGAAATGATCGATGCCGTCATTGAGGACATGCATCTTGAAGAAAACCATATCCTTATCGAATCACTCTCAAACTTAACAGCCTATTTTAAAAGCAATTACTAGCAGTGAATCACCTTTACACACGGCTTGGAATTTGGTACAATGAAACGTACAGCCAAGACGTGTGTGGAGGTGTTTTTTTTGCAAATCAGTTCAGATTTGATACGAGGACACCTTGAACTGGTGGTACTCAAACTAATTATTGAAAAAGACCATTATGGTTACGAACTTGCCAACGCCGTGGCACACCGTACAAAACAAGCATTCTCCATTAATGAGGCGACGTTATATGCCATCATGCAGCGGCTTGAAAAACGCGGTTTAATTCAATCGTATCTTGGAGCGAAGTCACACGGTGGAAAACGCCGCTATTATGCCATTACTTCACTAGGTCAGGCATACTATGAGACCAAACTAAAAGAGTGGGAACAGCTGAAATCCATCATGACACAGCTACTGGAGGGCGATCATGAAAACGATTGAACGTTTCGTGAAGCGCATGTTTAAACAAAAAAACCCTAAACAAGATGATCAAGAAGCTATGCAAAAGATGATAGAAATGTTGAAAGAAAAAGTTGAAGATTTAAAAGAAACAGGGCTGACTGAAGAAGAGGCCATTCAAAAAACGATTGTTGAGTTTGGCGAGATTGATGCCTTTTTTCAACCTGCTGTGCGTCGTGAGAAACGTCGCTATAAGCGGCAAAAGACGGTCAGGCATTATCGTAATGATTTAGTATTCTCCCTTTTAGCAAGTCTATTAATCATTGCGATATTTGCGCTGATTAACATATTTTACATCCCATTCGAATCGTATGGGCCATGGTTTGTCATTCCTTCGATAGGTGTGCTCTTTTGGCCGCTCAGTTTACTATATAAATGGCTCAATAAAAAGGGAGATTCTGATTGATATGGAAAAAACCGCTATTATCGCCATCAGTACTGGTTGTCTTGATTATCTTGACTTTACACATGAAAACTTGTATATGTTACGTTGTAAAATTTTGATCCGTGATGAACAATACAATGACTTTACAGAAATGAAAGCAGAGCAGTTTTACCAATTATTGAATGACGATCCCGATCTTGTACCTAAATCTTCCATGCCAGCGCTCGGGGAGATTAGTGATTTGTATGAGAAGCTTGAAACAAAGGGTTATACAGATGCGATTGTTGTGTCGATCTCAAGCGCACTTTCAGGAACTTATCAAACATGCCTTATGGCTAAAAATGCTTACCCTGGAAATTTAAAAATACATGTTTTTGACTCGAAAAACGCCGCTATCAGCGAAGGGTTTCTTTCGATTCAGGCATTGAAAATGCTTGAAGTGGGTGCTTCAGCTAAAGCCGTCTTAGAAACACTTGAAAAATTATCTTTAAGTCGTAAACAGTATTTTATGGTTGATAATCTCAGGTTGCTAGTTAAAAACGGGCGCCTTTCAAATGCCCAAGGCTTTTTGGGCGGGTTACTTAAAATTAAGCCCATTCTTGAAGTCAATCAAAACGGAAAAATTGTTTCTTTTGAAAAAGTGCGAACCCAAACGAAAGCGCTCGAGAAAATGGCAAACTATATTATCAAAGATTTAAAGACATTGAATAACTTTGTTGTGACTTACAATACAAGCGATAATACATCAGGATATCAATTCATTAAGGACAAAATTGAGTCTGCGTTTCCAAACCACACGCATTATGCGGCGCCCATCACACCAGTGATCGGCTGTCATACGGGTGCAGGGACCGTGGGGATTGCCTATTTTGATCTGGATGCATTGATTCCAAAGCGTGTAACATATTGAGCAACTGAGTCGCACGGTGCGACAAACAGGTGATAAACATGAAAACTAGAAGATTGACTTTTATGGCAGTGATGCTTGCGGTGAGTGTCGTTTTGAACATTGTTGAACGGACGACGATGCAAGCACTCACACAGCCTATCGCGGTACTCTTAGGCCCCGTTGTTGGTGCTGGTGGGGTGCGCATTGGTTTGGCGAATGTGGTTGTGATGCTATTGCTTTACACATACGGGACGAAAGATAGTTTCGTCCTTTTGTTGTTGCGCATCATGATTGTTGGTCAGCTTGCGATTGGCCTTTTTAGTGTTCCGTTTTGGACAAGTCTTGTCGGCGGTGTGCTGGCATTTTCTTTGATGCTTCTTTTCAAGTCACTTAAAGGCTTCTCCATCATCAGCGTTTCAATCATGGGCGCAGTGGGTCATGTTTTTGGACAAATTTTTGTCGCCGTTGTCTTTTTTGAAACACTCGGTATTATCGCCTATATGCCGTTCATGCTACTCATTGCCATTCCTGCTGGCATCTTTACAGGACGGTTAACGGCTGTATTGCTTAAGACGCTCAAACCCATTGTTGAACAGGAAAGTTACACATAAAAAAATCCGGTCTTCCCTAGAAATTTCAGGGAAGACCGGATTTATTTAAGAAGATTTCAAGTTTCGCTGTTTCTTGAATAAGGTGATTCCAGCACCAAGCGCGATAAAACCTAGAAACCCTACAATACTTATCATAAGGGCTTTTGGTTCATCCTGGGTATGTTCGATGCGCAAATCGTTAAGATGCTTTTCTTCAAAGTTTTCACTAAACCGTACTGAACGATCCGCAAGCATCCAAATCGCTTCATAATCTTCTAAAGCATCGATGAAGGCAATGGCTTCTTCAATAGGCAAAACAAATACTAAGGTAGAATAAATATCCGCAAGAAGTGGATCAGGACCGACAATGGTTGTGGCTCGGATATGGTTGGCTGGAAATAAAGTCGCTGGATTAATAATGTGGTGGTAATTAACCCCATCTACAGTATAAAAGCGTTCATAATCGCCACTTGTTACCGAGTTTTCACCAGAATAGAGTCTTAATTGTGCATAAGTACTACTTGGATTCATGGGGTTAAACGGATCGCGTGTGCCCACTGTCCAGTAGTCTCTCGTACCACTTGGATGGGTGCCATAAAACTCGATATTAGAGGAACCTGCATTCACAATAAAATGTTGGACATCCGTTGTACGTAAGTAACGACCGACTTCTCTAGCACCATACCCTTTAGCAATCCCACCTAAATCAAGGCCAAGACCTTCAGGAATGCGTAAACGATTATTGTCATGATCAATTTCGATGGCATTGGGATTTAAAATAGAACGATCCCCAGCAGCGGACTGCAAGGTTTCAAGACTTGGGACGTCACAGTCGTCATCCGCTTCCCACCTTGACGCAAGACATCGATCGCGATAGTCGCCCCAAATATCAAGAACAGGTCCTAATGTAATATCAAAAGCTTGGCCGCCTAGCGGGTGGTTATAGTAGTATTGGCCCACTTCAACCATCTCAATCAAAATCGGATCAACGGTATGCCATGTATCGGGTTGTTCATTGATGGTCAGTACGTTGATGGTATCCGTAAAAGCATCATAACGGGTTGCATGAATATGTGTATGACGTAATATCGCATCGATGTCTGAAAATATAGTGGCATAATCAAGCGTGTCATCGCCCCAAACACGGACTATGATTTGCGAGCCAAAGTATTCAAAATAAGTGCGTGTGTGTTCTGAAAGTTCAGTAGGCGATGGATCAACAGGGTCATCATTGTTAAATCCACATGAAGCCAACAAGGCAATCATGAAAATTAAAAGACTGTAAGTGAGTATTGATTTTAACCAAGTTATATTACGCATAAAAAAAGACTCCTTTCCACACCGTTGATTATATCATATTGCGTTGTAATTCGACAAAAAATCCGCAAAGCGTCATTTAAGATTATGGTATAATAAACTTTGACTATGACAAAACA
>SKGI01000097.1 GCA_007117555.1 Candidatus Izemoplasma sp.
ATATCAATGACCTCTTTCCGTCCAAGCGGATCTAACGCACTCGTTGGCTCATCCATAATTAACATCAACGGATTATGCATGAGCGCTTGTGCGATGGCTAAACGCTGTTTCATACCGCGTGAATACCCACCAATCCGTTTATTACCTGCCGCAAGCGCGACATCGGCCAAGACCCGTTCAATCGATTCTTTCCGCTTTCGTATGTCTAGACCGTACGTGTCGTATGTGAAGGCGAGCCACTCTTCCGCCGTCATATACGCGGGGAAGCTCGGCACATCAGGCACATAGCCGATTTGTCGGCGATAAGCGGTATCATCGGCTGAAATTGGAACTCCTGCAAAAAGAAGGGTCCCCGATGTCTTTTCAATCATCGATAGGACCACATGAATTGTCGTTGTTTTTCCAGCACCATTACGGCCGATAAACCCATACGCTTCTTGATGACCAATCGTCATGGATACGTCATCAAGCGCCTTGAATGTCCCATAATGCTTTGTGAGGCCTTCAATGACGAGCAAGCTCATGCTTCGCGGCCCCCTAGTAGATAGACAACCCAGCCAAAGTTCACCAATAAAATCACAAGAAGCCACGCTGTTTTCCCTAGTAACTTCACATCACGCTCAGCCTTCATAAGATCGACGACCGCATACACACGCATCGCCAGTTCAAGTAACAGAATCGGGATAATCAGTGGTAATAAATCAATAATCGTTTCCATTTACCCTTCCTATTCTGAACCTAATTGACGGTTCCGGTGATTTTTTTGACTCGTATGCGCTTGGATGGCGCTCACGAGATAAAGGACGCCTGTAATCGTATTAAATAATAAGCTAATCCCACCCCATACCGCCTGATACACAAACAACTGTTTCGCTTGCTTTTCAGTGAAATGGCCTTTCATCAGTTTTGTAAATAACACGAGATTGACCATAAACATCACAAGCAACACGGAACCAATAATAATAAATACCGTATAAAAAACACTACTCACACTTAAAAATAAATCCGCGTCCGAATCAGAAAAGCCTTGGGTGATGAGGTCGGCTTTAGGAATCGACGACAAAAGACTGGCTAAGACTGTCAAGCCAACAAAAACTAAGAAGGCCATCCCTTCAACAATCAAACCCATAATCGTCAAAGTTTTGGGCGTATTTTCCATCTTATGCATCATAAACCCTCCTGTGGTCACACCGTAACATTGCCTTATCCTTACATCCTTAGCGAATCCCCTCAAACATGCGTACTATGCCTATTATATCATTGAATGGCTTAAACTGTCAGTTTTTTTGTATGAAAAAGGGCCAACACGGCCCCGGTTATAGTTTCTTGTGTGTGCCATCACAGTAAGGCGGCGTGTTCGTCTGTTTGCATCCGCAAAGCCACACTGTCTTATCTTCTTCTGCTTTAAAGATGAGCGGTTTAAGATCCGTTGTTTTGTGTGAACCATCACAGCGTGGCTGTGAATCACTTAGACCACAACGACACCACGCAACCATTTCACCGGCTTTCAGATCGACCTTAAAAGGTGTTTTACTTGCAATTTTTCCCGTTTCCATGGGCATACCTCCTTCGCCTCTATTATAAACGCACCGACGTGACATGCAACCGATTATTGTCTTGACTGATTAGAAAAACTCCAACTAAGCAAACAAAAAGCATCGAATCAACGATGCCGTTTGTTTACGCTGTAAATTTATCATAAAAGACATTTTCACTTCGGATATCATGTTTTTCAAGTACTTTAATGCACGCATCAATCATGCCAGGCGAACCACATAAGTACGCTTCCGCTTCACTTAAATCGTCTGTCATCCGGTCGACGACATCGGTAATTAAGCCTTCAGCGCCTTCCCAGTTCTCATCCGGTTCAGCATGGGAGAGGGCAGGCACGTAAGTAAAGTTTTCAAACTCTGCTTCAAGCGCACGCATTTCTTCAGTATAGTATAAATCTCGTGTTGTGCGTGCACCAAAGAAGTAGGTAACTTTACGGGTCATGCCGCGGTCCTTCATATACTGTAAAATCGCCCGAATGGGCGCTTTACCCGACCCACCGGCAATGCAAATCATATCGCGAGTTGAACTCTCATTTAAGAAGAAATCACCATACGGCCCCGTCACAATCAACGGATCGCCTTCACGCATTGCCCGGTGGACAAACGTCGTAGCTTGTCCTTTTGGGACTAAACGAATGATGAACTCAATTTCTTGATTAAAGCGCGGGTTTGACGCGATAGAATAGGCTCTAATCGTCTCAATGCCTGGCACTTTAATTTGTGCATACTGACCCGGCTTGAAATTCATGGTCGTTGGTTCAATCAATTTAAGCCGCACCATTTTCGTATCATACGTCAAATCTTCTACTTTCACGACGCGAGTCTTGTATTCGACAGCCCCAAGCATCGATTCAGGCACTTCAATGGCCATATCTTCACGTACTTTAACTTGGCAAGATAAGCGAACGCCCCGTGCTTTTTCTTCTTCACTTAAGAACGGCTCTTCTGTCCCACGAACCGGCCCGCCCCCTTCAACAACACGCACTTTACAAAGGCCACATGTTGCTTTTCCGCCACATGCAGAAGGGATGAAGATTTTTTGATTTGATAACAACGTCAACACCGAATCGTCACTATCGACCGGAATTTCACGTTTTTTATTGAGGACGATTTTACGTTCGCCTCCAGCGCCAAGCAATTTATCCGCTAAAATGAGCAGTAAGGTAATGATTAATAAAACACCAATGAGAATAAGCGGTACAAACCAGTTCATCTCATCACATCCTAACCGATGTTCGCTAGGCCACTAAACCCAACGAACGCCAATGACAAAATACCAAGAATGATAAACGCGATGCCTTTCCCGGCTAACCCACGTGGCACATCACTTTTCTTAGCCATCTGTTCACGAACCCCTGCCAATAAGACAATCGCCACCATCCAACCTACGGCAGCACCGAAAGAGAACGCCGCTGTCTCACCGAAGTTATACTCGCGGTTCACAAAAAATAGCGAGACCCCAAGTACGACACAGTTTACCGTAATCAGTGGTAAGAAAATACCAAACGCATTATATAGTTTTGGGAAAAACTTGTCGATGAACATTTCTAAAAACTGGACCGTTGCGGCAATCGTTGTAATAAAGACTAACAACGCAAGATGCGTCGAATCAGTTGCCTTTAACAACAAATAAATCGGATAGTTGATAATCCCAGTGAGCGTGACGACGAACACCACCGCCAAGCCCATCCCTTTAGCATTTTTTAAATTGGTTGAAATGGCGATGAGTGGACACATCCCCAAAATATACGCTAAGGCAATATTGTGATCAAGAATGGAGCCAATAAATATTTCTAGCATACGTAACATCGTAATCATCCTTTCAATTCAAAGACGGTTTCGTCTCTATCAGGCATTAGTTTTGTAGTTCGAAGTTTTTCGTCAGTTCCCGAATAATCCAGATTAGCAATCCAAGCACGAAGAAACCACCTGGGGCAATCGCCATCACTGTCCAAACCGGAAACGCTTCGGGTAAGACCCGGAAACCAAGAAAGGTTCCAAACGCAAGAATTTCACGTACAGACGAAATCAAGACCAACACGTAGGTGTAGCCAATCCCATTGGCTAACCCATCGACGACAGTATATTTCACGGGGTTTTTCACCGCAAACGCTTCTGAACGACCCATGACGATACAGTTGGTAATAATCAAACCAACATACGCGCCCAGTTCTTCTTCAATAAGCGGGAAAAATGCCGCAAGCAACATTTGAAAGGCAATGACAAACGAAGAGATAATGACCATATAAGTAACCATGCGTACTCTGGAAGGAATAAACTGACGAATGAGCGAGACGATGGCCGAACTCCCCATGATGACAAAGGTCACGCCAATGCCCATCGCAATCGCGTTTTCTACGCGATTTGTGATCGCCAGTGCCGAACAAATACCAAGCACACTAATGACGATTGGATTGTTGCGGGAGAGCCCTTCACGGAAGATGTTAAATGGTTTCGTGTATTTTAAACGTATCCAGTTCATTTAGGCCCCCTCCTCTTCAAAAGAGACATCAAACAGTTCGATGAAACTCGCATACGCCGCATTGAGCATAATTTCAAAGCGATCTGATGTCCGTGTTGCACCCGTGATGGCATCAAGATCGTTTGGATCATCCGCATCTGCACTACGGCTAATCGTTAGAAACGGTGCTTCAGAGCGCATCGTAACTTGATTAAACGTATCGAGGTAAGCGCGTTCGACAATCCGTGCCCCAAGACCTGGGGTCTCTTCTTGTTCAAGAATTTCAATATAGCGAATCGTCCGATAATCCGACTCAAAAGCAATCACGCCAATAATCGGTCCCCATACACCGCTACCTTCAAAGACAAACGCAACAGCCCCTGTCTCGTCGTTGATGTAAAAGAGCGTATCACCGCGTGTTTCTTCGTTGATTGTCTCTTCAAACACTTCGTTGATTGTCCCAGTCGTATAGCTAATGCCGTGTGCATTGAGTACCGCTGAGCGCAAACGCGCTTGCGCATTCGCCTCAATATACGGTGAGGTCCACGCGTCGACACCGACAAGCAACACCGACGTCACCACACCCATCAATAAAACAAACACCAGCATTTTCATCGTTTTATTCATGCAGGTTCACCTTCCATTTCTGAATGCCAGTTGTCAATGAGACCCGACACCGCATTCATGATGATGACAGCAAAAATTACGCCTTCAGGAAACGCAGAAAACGTTCGGATAATCACCGTGATCGCCCCGAGGCCGACACCATAAATAATTAACCCTTTAGAATTTTGTGGTGTCGTCGTAGGATCGGTTGCGAGAAAAAACGCCCCTAAGAGTAATGTACCTACAAATAGCGACATCACCGGATCAACGAATGTATCTGGTACAAGCAGATGGCCAATACCTGTGATGACAAACACCGAACCAATATAAGCAAGCGGAACCCGCCAGTTAATGACTTTAAGTGCAATCAAACCTAAACCGAGTATCAAAATACCAAGACGAAACGTCTCACCCGTCGACCCAGTCACTTCACCCATCAAAAGCGTCCAAATAGAGTGCTCAAGTTCACCCAGATGAAGCGCCCAAACAGGGGTCATAATTGTCGTCGTCCCCGTCATAGGATCGAGCCAATCGGTTGTCATCTCAGCTAGAAACGACACTGTCACAAACAGCACCCCAACCGCTGCAGGGTTAAAAATATAGCGGCCTCTACCACCAAAAATCATCTTTCCAAAAAACACACCGATACCTGAAGCGATTGCCACAAGCCATAACGGCACTGAAGGTGGCAACAACAACACCAACAAGAGCGGTGTGATCATCCAATCACGTTCAATCGGCCGTTTGCGACCTTTCGCAAACGCCAGTTCAATCACAATGGCGACACCATAAGCCATCGCAGCCATCGCAAACACATACACCCCAAAAATCCAAGCCCCAGCAACAAGCAACACGGCCATCGAGGCCGTTAAAATCCACATGTCCCGAGGACTGTAAGCGGGCAACGCATGCTCAGTAGTCTTTTCCACGTACATCACGTCCTTTTTCATCGTCATCTGCATAGGTGAAACACACACACCTATGACGCGTCATTATTATAGCATAACCATGCCAAAACATGGGTTGAAACTGTAAAAAAATGCGCACCCTAAGAACCTTGTGGTCTTAGGGTGAGGTCTCATTAATTTTAAGCACTAAAACTTTGAATCATCGATGCCATCAAGATAGCGCGCAATGACAGGAATAATCTGCGCTAACTGACCCGGTTTAAACGGATTATCTAAGCCCGCGAGCTCAAGTAAGCCCGTAAACGGTCGTGAGCCACCCGCTTGACACAACGTCAAATAACTGTCCCACGCAGCTTGAGGATCAGTTTGCATCCAAACCCAGTATTGAAAGGCGATGACTTGCGCCAGTGTATAAT
>SKGI01000140.1 GCA_007117555.1 Candidatus Izemoplasma sp.
GCAACCCTCGATGGTAGTGACTGGGTGTATGGACCAAGACAAATTGTTTTAGAACCATCTGATGAGGGTTGGGATGCGCGCCGTGTAGGTAGCGTGAGTGTCGTGAAAGGTGCCTTCAATTATGCGGGGACGACATATGACTACTTAATGGCCTATCAAGGCAACAATATTGGCGCCGAGCGGAACTTCCAAATTGGTTTAGCTTTTGCAGAAAATCCTGAAGGACCTTGGATTAAATATGGCGAGAACCCGTTTATCGCCTATGACCCGATTATTTATGGATCACAGTTTGGTGCAGGTCAGCCAAGTCTTGTCAGTTATGATCAAGCCGGTCAAGTGCGTTTGTTTTACACTTTTGCAGATGAGGCGATGACGATGAGTCGTCTCATGGAACTTGATTTGAGCGATATGGATGACATTAAAGGATTTGGAGCTTATTTAACCATATCCGTTCAAGGCCTTGAAGATCGTGATTTAGGTGTCGCAGCGATGATGAACAACGCTGGTTTCGCCTATGATCCAGTCACATCTATGTTGTATGCTGTCCGTGACCGCAATCCACTCGCAAGTACGCCACCTAATGTGGCTGAGCAACTGCAAGTTGTGCGTGCACCACTCAACATCTTGTATGAATTTGAACCGAACATGCCTCAATGGGAAATTCTTGCTAGAAGGATTGGCGAATCTGAAACAGCGGTCGATGATTTACTCGGTTGGCAACGGATATATAGCGGTGCTTTTGTGACCGATGCTTATGGTCATTTACTTGCGGGCGATGGACTAGAAATAGTATTTAGTTCTAGTGCCGTTGCAACGAGTCCTACTGATGAAACATACCGTTACACACCGGCTGTTCATATACTAGAAATAGGTCGGTAGAATTCACATACAAAGGAGTACGATATGCTAAAAATCATCCCGATGTTTTTGTTGCTATTGACGCTGATTGCCTGTCAAGAACCTGCGTCAAACGGCAATGATGATCCAAATGATCAAGAACCTATTAGCGAAGAAGGGCGACTTTTTGAACGGGGCGTCTTTGGTGAGAGTCAATTTTACGAGTATGCGCCAGCCTTTTTTGAAGATGAAAATGGCATCCGACATATATACTATTGCACCAATCGTCTTGAAGGGAACATCACAGACTACATTGGTTACCGTACAGGTGAGCAACAACCAGATGGTTCTTGGGTTTATTCCGAACCGGAGTTTGTACTAGACTCAACGCCAGATACGTGGGATTCTCGTCACGTTTGCGATCCCGCTGTCGTTAAAGGCCAATTTGGTTATCATGGTGAGACCTACCAATATTTGATGGCCTATTTAGGATGCGTCACAAGCAATAATCAAGAAAATATGGTCGGTTTAGCGGTGGCTATGGAACCGGGTGGACCTTGGATTAAAGTCGAAGAAATCAATCCAATTGCCGAGTATGAGCGAAACACAGACCCTGATGTCATGCATCGATTCCAGTGGGGTTATGGACAACCGGCTCTATTGTCAATCGATCGCGCCTCTCGGGTAATTTTGGCGTATACGTTTGGTAATGGTTTACGCACTGGCACCATCATTGAACGATGGGACTTTAGCGATTTACTGAACCCAGTACTCGAAGAAGAACGCATCATGACAGAGCGCGGTCTTGTCAATTTGCTTGGCGGACAAGATTTTGCTAATAATGCTGATTTTATATACGACCCAGAGACCGATCGTGTTTATATGGTCACAGAAGACCATCCGCATGATTCCGAATACCCTGATTTTATTACTACCTCACTTAAAGTCGTCTTTATGCATGGTAATGGTGGTGAACCCGGCAATGTCTTATTCAATCCCGAAGGGCGTTCTTGGAATGAAATTGCTAAAATAAACCATAGTGTTACAGGTTTTGACCGCAATCATAACTCAGGTTTCCTGCGCGACCCATATGGGTGGATTCTTGAGTCGGGCACATTGCCTGTCGCTTACACATCAAGTAACTTATCCTTTAGTCTTTGGCATAACCTTTCCCAATATCGCTTGCATATGCATATCATTGAAGTTGATGAGTAAGCCACTATTTGACGATGCGGCCGGACATTACAATTATTGTCCGGCCGTCTTACACCACGAAGGTGTGACACATCTTTGGTATTGTGCCAATGAAAAAGCATACGAAATTGTCGATAGCATCATGTACCGACACGAAAAAAAGCACTTCAGTTCACCTGAGGTTGCATTGCGTCCCGATGACGATATTACCGCCTGGGATGGGGTTCACGTCTGCGATCCTTCAGTGATTAAAGGCATCTTTAATGATGGCGAGACTGTATATCATTATGCCATGGCTTATTTAGGGTGTAACACGCTTGACTGTACGAATAATGAAATCGGTCTAGCGTTTGCGAAAACACCTGCTGGCCCTTGGATTAAATGGTCGCAAAATCCACTTGTAACTTTTGATTTAAAAGGATTCAAGCGTTACTGGGGTGTCGGACAACCGAGTTTGATTAATCTCGATCGTCAAAGTAAATTGGGTCTTTTTTACACCCGTGGTGATGGTTTAGGAAGTCATCAATGGTTTCTTATGTTTGATGCAAAGAACATCTATCAAATGAAAGAAATGACACATCACCCAATTAGTCATAAAGGGCTTTGGCGTCTCGATGGTTTGCCAGATGCTTTAATCAATGTAGATGCCGCATTTGATCCAGTACGTGATGTTTTATGGGTTGTGCGCGATAAGTGTGGCGATGACGGTCTTTATCCATCGATTATTCGACAAGCAGTAGAAGTATCTTGGATACCCTTTTCTGATTTAAAACGCGGGACATGGCAAAAAGAAGCTGTCATCGACCATGCATTGACGCATTTTGTGCGTAATCACAATGCGGCACTTAAGCGAGATGCCTATGGTCACTTGTTAGATCGTCATGATGCGATGGATGTTTATTACACTACGAGTATCCATGCTAAAAGCAATGAAGATTTGCAGTATTTGTGGCGGTATCGCATTCATCGACATCGGATTCGGCTTAAGTAAACTCAAAACGGTCGCTATGGCGATCGTTTTCGTTATATATCGTTAGCGTGAACGGTCATAATCGTCTATAATAGACATGATGAACGAGGAGTGAGTACGATGGATTTCGAATCATTATCAAACAGTCGTTTTTTTCAAATGCTTGGTGGCTTATTAAATATGATGTTGTTGAACTTATTGTTCATCTTGTCGACTATTTTATCGAGCGGTATTTTAATGGTGCCATCGCTGATCGCCTTGTTTGGGGTCACCGCCGATGTGCGGGCTGAAAAAGATTACGAACTGATTAAACGTTACGTGACATATTTGATTACGCATATTGGCTATGGATTGAAGATGACGCTGATACTCGTTCCGATTGGGTTTTTAACGTTTTTAAATATCCAGTTTATTCAAGCTTATGCAGAAATATCAGGCAATGTAACGATGGCGCTAATGTCTTTCTTTGTGTTTGCTTTTTTAATCTTTCTTGTCCTATTGACAGCCTTGCAAATGATGCTTTGGCGTACACAAATAGACGTGATGACTTTTCGTCAAAGTTTTAACTATAGCTTTGCGATTGTGATGAGCAGTTTCCGCAGCTTATTGGCATCGATGTTTCTTATCACTATTGTCGGTATAGTGACCTTTTTATTTCCGTTTGCGTTGCTGTTTGGGTTGATGGCCTTTTTTAGTTATGGTTTTGTCTTGATTTATGAGAAACGTTATCGAACGATCGCGGAACATTTATCAAAAAAGACACATCAAGAAGACGTAGAAACTTTAAAGCAAAATACGGATTAAATATTTAAGCTTTAATTTGCGTGTTATCTCATGTATAATATAATTTGAGCACTTATAAAAAAGGAGATGAAAAAGTGAGACAACGTTCAATTGGTATGATGATTTTACTGACTATTGTTACTTTAGGTATTTACGCACTTTATTGGTACATTTCGTTTCAAATGGAGCTGAAACAGCAAACCGGAGAAGGCTTCGGGGGTCTTGGTCACTTTTTGATGTCAATAATCACTTTTGGGATCTACACGATTTACTGGTACTACAAAGTTGGTGAGCGTCTTGAAAAACAAGGCGGGCCAAACAATGGAATTCTCTACTTAATTCTTGTACTCGTAGGTTTTGGCTGGCTCAACATGTTCTTAATTCAGTCCGAAGCGAACAAACTGAATGCACCTGCTCAAATTAGAGGATAAAAAATAGCGCTAAAGCCTTCGTTTGAAGGCTTTTTTAATGGATTTTGTTTAGAAAGATGGTTACCATTTACGTATCGATGTTTAGCAACGCTTAACCCTGTTTTTCGCTACAAAAAAGAATTGCATGAAGCGCTTAACCTCAATTAAGACAAAGTTAAGGAATGCCGTCTTGCGGTCACTGTTTACATTCGCTATAATGGTGTCATGAGAAGGAGGGATTCACATGCCTGAAGTCATCGATAATGTCAAGGTAGGCGCCCTGATTAAAGCCATGCTTAAAGAGCGCAATATGACCCAAGAAGCGTTGGCCAATCATTTAGCGATTTCTAAATCTGCGGTGAGTCAAAACCTTGCAGGGAAAAGTTCTTTTGATTTACAAAATTTAATTAAGATTGCTGAACTGTTTAATCTATCACTTGAGGAACTTCTAAGCCAAAAAACCAATCAAGACCGAGATGTTATTTCTGAATATGAGCGCTTGACGCGCAAAGGCTTAGAAGCCTTGATGAAAGTCGCTCCAGCAGATCTTATTGTCAATGAACCAGATATATACGGTCAAGTATTGATTGAGTATATCATCACGTATCAAAAAACTGATATGTTTAAATACTTGTTCGATGCAGAGGTATCCTTATACCAACCGAAACATCATCACGCCCGTTCGATACTATTGAAGATGATTGCATTTATGCTTGAGAAAAACATTGAAGGTGTTGAGACAGTCATTTTTGATTATACGAAAGAACAAGGTGCTTTTGATATAGAAGATTCGGTGTATCAAGAGCGCATCTTTAGTTTGCTGAACAAAGAACGGCACCAAGTCACCGTAGCACGACTGATGCGTGCGACTGTCGTTAAAGAAACAGTGTTGTGGTCCGTCTTTAAACAAAAGACGCCACTTAAAGTCATGACGACGGTAAAGTGGCTTGAAATGATTGCACATTACCGTCTCGAACGGGTTTTATCAGTCTTTTTCGAAGTGTATCCTGAGGCAATTTATCACGTCAAACTGATCGATATTTTTAAGAAGCATCGTTTTCTTAAAGGTTTACACCACTATATCGACTTTCTTGAACCATTTAAGAAGGGCGATGAACGATTAAAATTACTTAAAGTTCAAGAAGACATTAAAGCTATCACGCAGCTTGAAGAACCAGCCTTATTTGAAAAGTTTATCCGCAAAGGACATTTTGAAGACATGAATGATTTGTTAGTTTTCTTAATTGAAGCCAAACTTGATGCCATGATTCAGATTGCATTCAAACAAGGTTTAGGACACATCAATTATCGGAAAGTGTTACGCGTTGCGGTCATACATAATCGGTTAGATATTCTTAAAGAGCATGTACAGTCTTGTGCGCCAGGCGATTTAAACTATTTACTTGGACAAACGGACATCGATGCGCATTCTTTGATGATTTACTTGATTCAAAAAGGTGCTAGCTTTGATTTTCGCAACCATAATTTAGAAACTTATCGCAAAGTGAATGGCCTTGTTAAACATCTATTGGATCACAAAGGAGAGGATGCATGATGATAGAATTCATTCGTGAGATGTATGAATGGTTAGTGTTAGCATTATTGATTGGTGTGCTCATTTTAACCTTCCGTATTTTATGGCTCAGCCGCAACATGAAACAGTACTTTGTCAACCGTAAGTATAAGCTTGAAACATTATATGAATTTGATCCACTGCA
>SKGI01000120.1 GCA_007117555.1 Candidatus Izemoplasma sp.
ATTAACTGGGTGGAAGAATCATGCATTCGTGTTGAAGCGGATGAGCTGACTTATCCCTTACACATCTTAATTCGTTATGAAATGGAACGAGCCATTTTCAATGATGGCATCGATGTTGAGACGTTGCCGAAGTTATGGAATCATAAAATGAAGACGTATTTGAACATCGAGCCCTCAACTGCTTCAGAAGGTATTTTACAAGATGTTCATTGGAGTGGAGGCGCCTTTGGCTATTTCCCTACCTATGCTTTAGGCAGTGCGTATGCAGCGCAGTTTTATGACACGATGAAAAAGGACCTCGACTTTACTACCTTACTTGAAGCAGGCGATTTGAAACCAATTAATGACTGGTTAAAAGACAAAATACATCAATTTGGCAAACTGAAATCACCTGAACAGCTTTTACTAGATGTGACGGGAGAACCCTTTAATCCACAGTATTATATTCGTTATCTTAAAGAGAAATATCGCGCCTTGTATTTGAAAGGATGATTCGATGACAGACACTTATCACACTCATGCAGAAACGTTTTTAGCCCAACTCCCTAAAGGCGTGTTTATGACCGTCCAAGCAGGCGAAAAAACAAACACCATGACGATCGCATGGGGACATATCGGGATTTTATGGGGAAAACCGATGTTTATTGCGTACGTCCGCTACTCTCGCTACACGTATGCGTTATTGCAAAAGGCTGAAGACTATACGATTAGTGTGCCTACGGATGACACGCTTAAGGAAGCCTTGAAAATAGCTGGGACAAAGTCTGGGCGCGATGGTGACAAATTCCTAGCCGCCAACTTAACACGGTCGCCATCAAAACAGGTTAAAAGTCCGGTGATTGCCGAATGTGGCCTCCATTATGAATGCCGTATTGTCTACACCCAAACCCAAGAACCTGCCTTAATTCCAGAGGCGATTCGCACCCGTTATTATCCAGAACCCGATACCCATATTATGTTTTTCGGTGAAATCGTCGATGTCTATCGTCTCGATTGATGCTGCGTTATTGCGCGATGTTGGGACACGCACACTTCAGACTAAGCGCTTAACTTTGCGTCCTTTTCGGTATGCCGATGCCCAGGCGATGTATGAAAATTGGGCGTGTAAACGTGCGGTCACTGAGTATGTTACTTGGCAGCCACACCAGCGTGTTGAAGAGACCGAAGCGTTACTCGATCATTGGGTCTCTCTGTATGACAACCCCCACACGTATCGTTGGGCCATCGAAAGACAAAGCGATCAACGATTAATTGGTTCGATTGATGTGGTGCGTTTTGATAGCGCATTATCCGCCGCGGAAATGGGTTATTGTAGTGATCCCTCAACGTGGGGACAAGGGTTGATGACCGAAGCGTTTGTTGCGGTGATTGACTACTTGTTTAACACGGTCCGCATCCGGCGTATCCATGCGCGTCACGATATTAGAAACCCAGCATCTGGACGGGTTATGGCCAAAGCAGGAATGCGCTTTGAAGGTGTTTTAAGCGCATCGTTTGCGGATAAGGATGGTTACTTACGAGATATGGCACATTATGTAATTTTAAGAGAAGACTATAAAAAAACATATAAGGAGATGACAATGTCAAACATTATTAGTGGTAAAGAACTATCAAAAACGATTCGCCAAGAAGTGAAGGAGGATGTTGCGAAGCTGCTTGAACAAACAGGGCGCGTGCCACACTTAGTGGTCATTCTTGTCGGTGACGATCCCGCCAGTTTGTCATATGTGACCGCAAAAGAGAAAGCGTGTGTGAAAGCAGGCATGAAAAGCACCTTGCTTAGAAAAGATGAAAGCATCACTGAAGAGGCACTGCTTGCACTCATTCAATCACTCAATGACGACCCCGATGTCCACGGCATTCTCGTTCAGTTACCGTTACCCAATCACATCGATGAAAACCTCGTCATCGAAACCATTAAACAAGAAAAAGATGTCGATGGTTTCCACCCACTCAATGTCGCAGCCGTCCATCTTGGATTACCAGGCATCTTACCCGCTACACCGAAAGGTATTATGACGATGCTACATAGCACTAATACGGAAATTAAAGGGAAAAATGCCCTCGTTATCGGTCGTTCAAATATTGTTGGTAAGCCTGTGGCGATGTTGTTGCTGAAAGAACACGCAACGGTCACCATTGCCCATTCTCGTACAGTCAACTTAAAAGAACTTGCTTTGCAAGCAGACATTCTTGTCGCTGCGGTTGGCCGAGCGAACATGGTCACCCCTGATATGATTAAAGAAGGCGCCATACTCATCGATGTGGGCGTTAACCGTGTCGACGGCAAACTTGTTGGGGATATTGATTTTGAAGGGGCTAAAGAGAAAGCATCTTTCATCACACCTGTGCCAGGTGGTGTAGGTCCGATGACGATTGCTTCGTTGTTGCAAAACACCGTTGAATGCTTTAAAATGATTGAAACAAAGTAGAAACGAGGGGTCACCATGATCGAGCGATACCGTCAAAAAGCCATGCACGCCTTGTTTACTGATAAAGCGCGCTATGACGCGTTTCTTGAAGTCGAACAAGCAGTTACCAAAGTTTTGGCCACGCAAGGTGTGATTCCCCAAGACGCCGCCGCGCGCATTGCGCAGTGTAAGACTGTAGATATCACGCGCGTTCAAGCGCTTGAAGCTGAGACACGTCATGACGTCATTGCGTTTACACGCGCGGTGGGGGAAACCCTTGGTGAGGCTAAAAAGTGGCTTCATTATGGATTGACATCGACCGATGTGGTCGACACCGCACTCGCCCTTACTTTGAAACGCGCCAACGTTCAACTGCACACCAAACTCGATGTCTTTATGGTTCGGCTTCAAGCATTGGCTGAAAAGTACCGTGAGACACTGTGTATCGGCAGAACGCACGGCATCCATGCTGAAGTCACAACGTTTGGTCTTAAATTCGCCTTATATTACGAAGAATTCAAACGCCATCGCAAGCGCTTTAAAGCCGCATGTCAACGCATTGAAGTCGGTAAGATTAGTGGGGCTGTTGGTAATTTCAACTTAGTTAGCCCTGCTGTTCAGGATGCTGTGTGTGCTGATTTAGGACTCGGTAGTGCCGCAATCTCAACGCAAACATTACAGCGCGACCGGCATGCAGAATATGTGTCTGTCTTAGTGTTAATCGCTTCCTCAATTGAAAAGATTGCGCTTGAGATTAGACACTTGCAGCGGACCGAAGTCGGTGAAGTCGCAGAAGGGTTTAGCGCGACGCAAAAAGGCTCTTCGGCTATGCCACATAAACGCAATCCGATTGCTTCAGAAAACATGGCAGGGTGCGCGCGTATGATGCGTGGTTATCTCCAGCCTGTTTACGAAAATATCGCATTGTGGCATGAACGTGATATCTCACATTCATCGGTTGAGCGCGTTGTCTTACCAGATGCGATCATGTTGCTTGATTATATGCTTACACGTTATGCATCGGTGCTGAAATCACTTCAAGTGTATCCTGATATCATGCAAGCAAACATACATCAAACATACGGTGTCGTCTATTCACAACGTGTCCTGCATGCTTTAATTGAAACAGGTATGACACGCGAGGCAGCGTATGACTTGATTCAACCGCTCGCAAAACGTGCAATTACGCAAAAGCAAGCCTTTCGCACGGTGCTTGAAGCGGAATCAAACGTTTCAAGACGCTTAAATAAAGACAAACTCGATGCGTGTTTTGATTCATCGCAAGCATTAAAGCACGTGAATGAAATATTTCATCGTGTCTTCAAGGAGGAATATGCATGAAAGCTTTATCGGTGATTGTTTGGATTCTCGTGCCCATCATTTTGATGGTACTCTTTGCCTCAGTACTTACAAGTCGGCCTTATATGCAGTTATCAGAGGGGCGTTATGCAACGCATGACCTCATTCCTGAACGGTTTGATTTTGACCATCGCTATGTCGCAAGACAATTGATTGACTATTTGAACTACCGTCATGATGACTTGACGTTTGGGGCACGTGAAGGTGAAGAAGGTCCCGTTATGATTGAGATTGAAATCATTCATATGGTTGATGTGAAAGAAGTGTATACACTCGTTCGGGTCATTGCGGCGATTAGTCTTGCTGTTGTGCTTGCTATCAGTCTGTTTTTGTATAAAACGAACTTAAAGCTATTTTACTACACTTACAAAAATCTCTTTTGGTTGCCATTGGCGTTTTTTGTGTTCGTCGGAACATGGTTACTTATTGATTTCAACCGGATTTTTACCGTTTTTCATGAAATATTTTTTGAAGATAATTGGCAACTGCCGATGCACGTACTCATTCCTTTATTACCAGAAGCGTTTTGGATGGTGAGTGCGATCATCATTTTAGTGCTCTCAGTCGGTACGATGGCCTTGATTGTTTATCTCAACTACCGTTTTATTCGTCCAAAAGTTGAAAAGTTGTCCTGAAAACGTTTTTGACACCTTGCACTTTATGGTTAAAATGCTTACAATACTAGCGGTTCGTATCGTATATGATCAGAAATAGGGTCTGATTGTCTCTACCCCGAAACCGTAAATTCCGGGACTACGTTACACGCTACTTGAGAGAATTCTCCCTTTTTTGTGTGTGCGATCGAATACACCAATTTCTGGAGGATTTTTTTCATGGAAACAGTGTTGCTTAAGGTGTCTAAGTTTTTTAAGATTCAAGAACGAAACAGCACCATCCGCACCGAACTGCTTGCTGGGGTAACGACCTTTTTGGCGATGGCTTATATCTTACCCGTCAATACGGACCTTCTTGGTAAAACCGGCATGCCAGCCGGCGGCATTTTCTTCGCGACTGTGGTCGCTTCTATGCTTGCTGGCCTGATTATGGGCTTGATTGCGAACTATCCAGTTGCCCTTGCACCGGGCATGGGCATTAACGCCTTTTTCACCTATACCGTAGTAATGATTTATGGCTTCTCGTGGGAAGCAGCGTTGGGCGCTGTTTTCATCTCTGGGGTGCTGTTTTTAATTTTATCGGTCTCAGGCTTACGAAAAATGGTGATTAATGCCATTCCGCAAGGGCTTAAATACGCTGTAGGTGCGGGGATTGGTTTTTTCATTACCTTCATTGGGTTACAAAACGCAGGCATCGTCGTAGGGTTCGAGCCAACGCTTGTTGAACTCGGTGATTTCAGCCATCCGACTGTGCTACTTGGTTTGTTTGGGATCGTGTTAGTCGTTGTACTGTATGCCTTAGGCAACAAATTCGCTTTGATTTTTGCGATTATTGTGACCGCGATTGTCGGTCTTATTCTTGGGTGGCTTGGTGTTGATATGATGCCAGCTTACGATGCAACAGCCGCGACAGACGGATTGTTTACTGAAGCAGGGCAAACGTTTTTAGCTGCTTTTCGGGGCATGGGTGATCTCTTTTCAACGCCTCAAGCGCTGTTTGTTATTTTCACGTTTTTGTTTGTAGACTTTTTCGATACAGCCGGCACCTTAATTGCGGTTGGGAATCAAGCTGGTCTCATCAACGAAGAAGGCGAGCTCATCGAAGGGAATAAAGCGTTGCTTGCGGATTCAGTGGGCACCGTTGCGGGTGCGATGTTAGGTACGAGTACTGTGACGAGTTACATTGAATCAAGCACCGGGATTGAACAAGGTGGTCGCACGGGCTTGACAGCGGTGACTGTTGCCTTCTTGTTTCTAATATCTTTATTAGCCTATCCTTTGTTGAGTGTTGTGACTGGAGTCGTTGTAGGGTTTGATGATTTTGGTGATCCTATTATTTATGCACCTGTGACCTCGATGGCACTCGTGATGGTGGGTGCCTTTATGATTAAGCCACTGAAGCATCTCGATTGGGATGATGTGGCCATTTTGATTCCAGCATTCTTAACGATTGTTTTCATGGTATTTGCGTTCTCGATTGCAGAAGGTATTGCCGTTGGCTTTATCTTCTACCCAATCATCATGCTTTGTACGAAACGCGGTAAAGAAGTGAGTCCGATTATGTATGGTCTGATGGGCTTCTTCATCCTCTTCTTCGTCTTAAATGCGTTTATTTAAAAAACTAGATTGAATGAAACCCATAAAAAGTCCGGTGATATGTAGGATATCACCGGACTTTTTACGTGGTTATACACACTTAAAGAGAAAATGTCTACTCTAAACGATGAAAACGCTTATATTCACCGTTTACAAGCACCGTCATATCATATACAATAGAAATGATATGAGGAGCGATTAAGATGAAGACATTGTTTAATTACGAACAGGTGATTCGCACGTTAAGACGGATGACCCATGAAATACTAGAACGTGAAAAAGCACCGGAACAACTTGTGTTGATGGGCATTGAACGAAACGGCGTTCCGATTGCTAAACAACTCCAAGCCAATTTGCTTGCCTTTGAGCAGCTTAAACTGCCGCTTTATCCGCTTGATATTACCGGTTATCGTGATGATCGACAAAGCACAGGGGTTCCATTACCAAAAGTGGACCTCCGCGATAAACATGTAGTACTCATCGACGATGTGCTTTTTACAGGGCGTTCAGTGCGCGCAGCGATGGATGCGCTGATTGATTTGGGGCGGCCTGCTAAAATCACCTTAGCTGTTTTAGTAGATCGTGGGCATCGTGAGTTACCCATTAAAGCAGATTATGTTGGTAAAAATATTCCGACGGCTAAACATGAACGCATTGTTGTCCGTCTAAGTCCTGATGGCGGCATATTACTGAGTGAAGGAGCGAAATAGGATGGAAACCATTAAGAAAAGTGATGCAGTACTTTATGAAGCTTTGTTCGCTGAGAAAAACCGACAAGAAGATCACCTTGAGTTAATTGCAAGTGAAAATTTCGTCAGTGCAGCGGTTCTCGAAGCACAAGGCAGTATTTTAACGAATAAATACGCAGAAGGGTACCCAGGGAAACGATATTATGGCGGCTGTGTGCATGTGGATGTGGTGGAAGATTTAGCGCGTGAACGCGTAAAAAAACTGTTTAACTGTCAATACGCCAACGTTCAAGCCCACTCGGGCTCGACGGCGAATATGGCTGCATACCGTGCGCTTGTCAAACCCGGAGACCGCATTTTAGGGATGAGTCTTGATCATGGTGGCCATTTAACACACGGTCATCCCCTAAACTTCAGTGGTGAAGATTATGCGTTTCACAGTTACGGTGTCGATGCTAAAACGGAAACCATTGATTATGAAGCAGTCAGACAACAAGCTTTAACCATCAAACCCGCTTTGATTGTAGCGGGTGCGAGTGCTTATCCACGCGAAATTGATTTCAAGCAGTTCCGAGCCATTGCCGATGAGGTTGGCGCGAAGCTGATGGTCGATATGGCCCATATTGCAGGGCTCATTGCGGCAGGGATTCATAATAATCCTTGTGAAGTGGCCGATGTTGTCACATCAACGACCCATAAAACGTTACGAGGGCCACGGGGTGGGATCGTTTTAACAAACGATAAGGATTTATATAAAACAATTAATCGTGTTGTCTTTCCTGGCATTCAAGGCGGCCCACTCATGCATGTCATTGCCTCAAAAGCCGCGGCCTTTGAAGAAGCGTTGGCGGTGACATTTAAAGCGTATCAACACCAAGTTGTTAAAAACGCAAAAGCGTTAGCGGATAGCTTAATGCGTCAAGGGTTCCATGTTGTCAGTGGTGGGACAGACACCCATTTGGTTCTTGTTGAAGTGAAATCTTTGACTGGATTAACGGGTAAAAAAGCTGAAGAGTTGCTTGAATCGGTTCACATCACTTGCAATAAAAACACGGTACCTAATGATCCAGAAAAACCGTTTGTGACCAGTGGGATCCGTCTTGGTACACCAGCGCTGACAACACGTGGTTTTGATGCCCATGACATGACAGAAATTGGTGTCTTAATTCACACGGCGCTCATGAACCCAAACAACGATTTTGTTCTCGATGAAGTCAGGCAACGCGTCAAACATTTGACACAAGCAAGACCTTTATATACAAGCGAGTCACCGCAAGATTGATCACGGTTGAGTAGACTTGAATAGATTGTCAGGTGTTAATAAACATGGTATGATAGTTTTATAAGTTGAAGTTCAAGGACCAAAGGGAATACGGGAGGAAAAACTATGAAACGTTGGGGACGCACGCAAACGATGCTGATGCTTTTGATGGCTGCAGTATTTTTGGGTGCTTTTTTAACGATTTCTACGTTTACGAACCGTTTGCTTCCAACAAAACAATCTACCATTCTCATGCTCGAACGAGATCGGATAACCGAAGAACTCGAACTTCAGTTTAGCACTTATGCAGAAGCGTTGCGCACCGTGGCGGATTTGGTGCGTAACCAACCCGAGAATGATACACTCTTTTATACGATGATGGCCGACATGAATCAACGCAATGAAAGTGTCTACACGGTCTATTTTGGTCGACCTGACAATACCATGATTAATGTAAGCGGCTTTGTCCCACCACCGGATTTTGATTTGACACAGCGTCCTTGGTACATCGCAGCGCTTGAAGCCGATTGCGTGGTGACTACCCATGCGTTTCTCAATGCAACGGAAGACCGGATGATTGTGACACTCACGTATGCCGTCTATGATGAAGAGACCTTACTCGGCGTTATTGCGGCGGATATCGATCTCTTTACTATGCAAACGTTGATCGCAGAAAAGACCGTTGGCGATGCCGGTTATGCCTTTCTAATCGATCGGCAAGAACACTTAATTGCCCATCCAAATATCGATTTAAACGCACTGTCGCTAATACCCGCTAGTTCAATGATTGATGTGACAAACATGCCTTTTTCGGATGTCAAAATGATGTCGATTTTCGAAGGTGAAGGGGAAGGTGCAGTCACAACACAGTCTGTTTTTTGTGGCCAGTTCACACTCGGTGTTGTCATGCCAGCTTCTGAATTTAATGCAACACGACAGCTGATGTTTATGATGTCGATGGCGGCACTGCTTATTGTCACAACTTTAGGCATTGGGCTTGCACTTTTTCAACACCATCGTGTGCTTAAACCTGTGCAAGCGTTGCTGACTGATATCGGTCATATTAATCTCGCTACGCGCCTACAATACCGCTTGCCGGTAAAACCAGAGGAACAGTTTAAAGACTTACGCGTAGCACTTAATGCAGTTTTAGAAACAACCGAAAATCATTATTTACATAAAATGCAAGCGGAGCGGTCGCTGTTGTTAGAAGGACAAAAATTGAAACTCATGTTGGACGCGAGTGAAGATATTTTATTTCAAATTAACCGCCGCAAACAGTACACAAGACTATCGGGTAAAAAACTTGCGATTTTTGACCACCCACCTGAGTATTATATAGGTAAAAGTATTCTCGAAGTATTTGGCGATCGCGCCCTTGATCGTGACCGTATTTATGATCAAGTTCTAGAAGGTGAAACAAAGACGTACGATTGGCATACGACCGTTGCAGGTCAAACGGTGTATTTTTCGACAATTCTTTCACCGATTCGAAACGAAGAGGGGCGCATTGTCGGTGCAGCAGGGATAGCACGTGACGTGACCATTGAAAAAGAACGCCATCAAGAAATAGAACGTCTAAGCTATCAAGATTTTCTAACCGGTGTGCAAAACCGCCGCTACTTCTCGAAAACATTATCTGATTACAACACGGCAAGTAAAATGCCTTTAGGGATTTTTATGATTGATGTGAATGGGTTGAAGATTTTTAATGATGTATACGGGCATGAAACCGGTGATCTCTTGTTAAAAACGATCGCAAAAACGTTAAAAAATCATCTCCCAAGACATCATGTATTAGCGCGCATCGGCGGGGATGAGTTTGCGGCAGTAATCCCAAACACCGATGCTAAAAGCATGCAAGCTTTGCAAGAAAACATGTTCGATCAAATCAACCAAACGCAATTGAAAGGCATTCCGTTATCTGTGTCGATTGGTTATGACATCAAAGCGCATAGTGATACAGCCGTCGGTGCGATTCTAAAGACTGCAGAAAACCGGATGTATCGTCATAAACTGCTCGAAGGCAAGAAAGCACGCCACCAAATGATCAATATCATGTTTGAGCAGTTGCTCGAAGCGTTTCCTCATGAGCGTGAGCACGCCAAAGCGGTTAGTCGTTTCGCGGTGGCAATGGGACAAGCGCTCGATTTTAATAACGATCGACTCAAGACGTTAGAGACAGCGGCACTGTATCATGATATTGGGAAAATAGCGCTGCGTCGCGAATTGCTTGATAAAACCGATCGCCTCACTAAAGAAGATCGCGAACGATTAAAACAACATACAGAAACAGGGTATTTGTTGTTGCGGGCAGCGGACGCGTACGCTTCTTATGCAGAAACCGCCTTGTTTCATCACGAACATTATGATGGTTCAGGTTACCCACAAGGCATAAAAGGTAAAGATATTCCCCTATTCTCAAGAATTGTTTGTATCGCCGAAGCCTACGATGCGATGACTCGTAAAACGCCTTATCGCCCTAAACCGATGTCACCGGAGGTAGCACTTGCTGAACTACATAAACAGTCAGGAAAGCAATTTGATCCAGATTTAATTGAAGTGTTTTCAAAACAGGTAACCCTTTAGAAACTTGAAAACATATATAAAAAGCATGACTCGAACAAAGCTTTCTTTCGAGTCATGCTTTTTTACTTTGAGTGCTTACGTACGTGTTTTAATTATCAGTTCAGAAAGCGCTTCTTTATCAAAATCATACGTTTGGCCGCAAAAATGACACGCAGTTTCTACATGGCCGTCTTCTTCTAATAACTGTGTTAACTCTTCAGTGCCTAGCGCAATCAAGCCCCGTTCAAATTTAGCACGCTTACAATCGCACTGATATGCAAGAGGGACGGTTTCAAGTATCTTGTAAGCCTCTCCTGCGATGCGTTTAATGAAGTCTTCAGGGGTCGCCCCTTCTCGGAGTAAATCGGTGACGGGCGGTAATTGGGCGATGGCTGTTTCTACAGCGCGCAATGTTTCTTCGCTACAACCTGGCAACACTTGGACTAAAAAGCCGCCCGCATGTTGAACCGTATGATCTGTTTCGACAAACACACCCACACCGACCGCAGAAGGGATTTGTTCACTTGCCGTAAAGTAATAGGCAAAATCTTCACCGATTTCACCGGTTTGAAGTGGACTCGATGAGGTGAATGTATCGCGTACTTTCAAGTCTTTAGTCACATGGATGAAGCCCTTGCCAACAGCTTGTCCAACATTGAGCTTGCCCGAATCATACTGAAGCATGACATGCGGATTCCCAACATACCCACGCACTTCACCACGTGTGTTAGTCGTCGCTAAAAGGCCTTTCAAAGGACCATCGGCCTCGATGCGCACCGTCATCGTTTGATCATCTTTAAGCATTGTACCCATCATAGCTGAAACAGTTAAAAGACGCCCAAGCGCGGCGGCGGCTGTTGGCCAGAGGTCATGGATGGAGCGGGCCCTTTCACACAAAGCGGTTGTTTGCGCTGCATAAATTCGAATCGATTTATTAAAGGCCGTTGCTTTAATTAAAGTATCATGCATTGTTATCACCGCAAGCATTATAGCATGAAACACCCAAAAAAGGGTTGATGGTAACAACAATTAGTTTACTTAAGAAAAAGGATTGAAACACGCCCACGCTTATGGCACAATAAGAGAACATAGGAGTGATGAACATGTGGAAGATTGGTGATGTCACCATCCCTAATCGTGTGGTCGCGGCGCCGCTTGCAGGCATATCCAATGCAGCGTTTAGACGCATTGCACACGCGATGGGTGCGGGTCTGATTTATACAGAAATGATTAGTGATAAAGGCATTGAACATGGGAACCGAAGAACGGTGTCAATGCTTGATATAAGTCCTGATGAAGGGCTGGTGGCTTTACAACTTTTTGGTGCCGAGCATCAAAGCCTTGCACACGCGGTTAAACAAGTAGAAGCTTTATCGTCTGCACCGATTATCGACTTTAATCTCGGCTGTCCTGTCCCTAAAGTCGTCAAAGGCAATGGCGGTGCCTCACTCATGAAAGACATCGATCATGCGGCGGCTTTAGTTAAGACGATGGTTCAAGCGACATCACGTCCTGTTACAGTTAAAATACGGGCAGGTTGGGATTTGAGTCAGCTGAATGCTGTCGATATGGCTAAAGCGCTTGAATCAGCGGGCGCGAAAGCGATTGCTGTACATCCACGTACCCGTGTACAAATGTATAAAGGGCAAGCGGATTGGTCGGTCATTAAAGCGGTCAAACAAGCGGTTCGTATTCCCGTTATAGGAAACGGCGATATCAAACGCCCTGAAGATGCTGCACGCATGTTAGCGGAAACACAGTGTGATGCGGTTATGATCGGTCGGGCACTGTTTGGGAATCCTTGGCTTTTAAGATGGACCCGTGAGTATTTAGAGACAGGAGCGTATGATGCCAACATAACACTGGAAGAACGACTCGAAATGGTACGTCATCACGCAAGGTTGTTGATTGCAGAAAAAGGCGAACATGTCGCCATGCTCGAAATGCGTGGCCATGCGGCATGGTACTTAAAAGGACAACGTGATGCCACCGTATTCAAGCGTCACATCGCTGGAGTCAGTACGTTTGAAGCCCTTGAAAACTGGCTGAACGCCTATCAGGCACACATAAATAAAACAGGATGAGCAATGCGCATCCTGTTTTTTATGGGACCTCATGTAATCCGTCTTGATCGAGCAAAAGGACTGTGTCAAAGACTGCTTCAAGAAAGGTGCGGTCGTGGGTGACCGCCACAATACACCCAGCGAAATCCGCTAACAAAGTATGGACTTGTGGGGCACTGAGTGGGCTTAAGTTTCGCGTGGGTTCGTCTAAAATGAGCACATTGCAACCATCAAGAACCATTTTTAACAAGTATAACTTACATTTTTGTCCACCACTTAACTGATGAGTTGGGGCTGTCATCTCTGCCCGTTCAAACTGCATCGCGCCCATCATTTTGCGCACTTTTGCTTCCCGTTCGCGATCCGGTTCTTCCATAAGAAAAGACAAGGCAGATCCCGCATTTTCTAACGTACTATAGTCTTGTGGCATCCAGCCAACAATTAGAGAGGGTTGTTTTTTTAAGGTCTCAACGAGTCGTTTCAACAACGTTGTTTTACCGACCCCGTTTGTACCAATAATGCCTATTTTTTCGGCGCCTTTAATATCGAGCTTAATCGGACCAGATAAATGTCTACCTTCTATACTTAAGCTTGGCCAGTCAATTGTGCACACACGCCGCCCTTTTGGTAAAGCGTTCTCGGGAGAAAAATGCAGTTCGATGGGGAAGTCCGGTTCTGGTATGGGCGTGAAGTCTTCACGGTCTTTTTCAAATCGTTTTTCTTGGCTTTTGAGACTTTTCATCTTCTTCTTGAGTAGCCGCCCACCTGTTGGATTTCTGACAGCTTGATCTTGAAGATGTTTGGTACGTTCATAAATACGTTGGAAGCGCATCATCTTCTTTTGATAGTCTGCGCGTTCTTTTAAGGCTTGACGACGAGACTTTTCATAAGCAGACAAGGTCAAATCCCGATACGTGTCATAATCGACACGAAGAAAGGCCGACTCAGCTTTTGTTTTTTGATGGACACGGCGAAGATGAACAATACCTGTCGCGGTTTGACTGAGTAATCGTTCATCATGAGAGATATATAAGACGGCTTGTTCAGCCGTCGCAATAAAGTGTTCTAAAAATAAGATCGTGTCAAAATCAAGATCATTGGTCGGTTCATCAAGCAGTAAAATATCAGGCTCAGCTAAAAGCAGTTTGACAAGGCCAAGTTTGATGATTTCACCACCGCTATATTTTGATAAAATGCGGGTTTCATCGTACTGTGATTCTAAAAAATTGACTTGTCTTAAGGTGCGACTGAGTCGATCAAGCCACTCATAACGATAAGGTTCATAAGGGCCATCTGGCGTTGACTTAGTAAAATAGTCAAGCGGTGTGAAGGTGCCCCACCGACTGCGGATATCTTGTTCAAGATAACCGATACGCCCATTCTTCATAACTTGGCCAGAGCCGTCTGCATAAGAGACAGAATCAGGATTTTCAAGCCATTTTAGTAAGGTAGACTTCCCAGTGCCCTCGTGACCGATGATGGCAATTTTTTCACCTGGATTGACTGTGAAAGATAAAGCATTGACGAGTTCGTGACCTTCAGCACGTGTCCGCAAATTAATGTTTTGAGCCGATAACATCCTTTACACCTCATACGCGGTATACTGATGTCTAATATGAATCGGTACTCTGACGGTACATAATGTTCCGGTCTCGTCTTCTGTTTTACTTAAAAGTTCGCCATGTCGCAACAAGGCATGTAACGTTGAATGCGCATGATAAGGAAACTTATAAACAACCGTTGCACTGCCTTGTGATAACATCGTGGCGAGTGTTTGGAAGAGTCGCTCAAGACCCGCACCTGTTTTGAGAGATAGATTCACACTTGGTGTGAGACCATGTGGTAAAGGGTCGTGGGTTAAGTCAGTTTTATTAAAAACATATAAAGTTTCGATTTCATGCGCACCAAGTTCTTCAAGGACTTGGCGAGTCGTTTCGATTTGATTCATGTAATGGGGATCGGCATAGTCGATGACATGGATGAGTAAGTCGGCTTCGCGAATTTCTTCAAGTGTCGATTTGAACGCTTCGACTAAGTCATGGGGCAGCTCAGAAATAAACCCTATTGTATCGGTCAAGATAAAAGGTGGACAATGCTCTAGTTCAATGCGACGACTCGCTGTTTCTAAGGTCGCAAACAATTGATCTTTCACCACAACATGTTTATCTTGGTCCTGTTTATCATGGCGAATCAAGGTGTTGACTAACGTACTTTTCCCGGCATTGGTGTAGCCGACGACTGCGACCGTTTTTAACCCAGATTTAAGCCGCTTTCGACGGTTTTGTTGACGCACGCGTACGATTGACTTAAGCGCTTTGCGCAATGTGCGCATTTCCGCTTCGATTTTCCGGCGATCAAGTTCGATTTTTTTCTCACCAGGCCCCCGTGAACCGATGCCACCTTGTTGGCGGCCAAAAGACGCATGCATAGAATTGAGCCGTGGCAATAAATAGCGGAGCTGAGCAATTTCTACTTGTAACATCGCTTCTTTCGTTTGGGCTCGACGTGTAAAAAGCTCTAAAATCAGCAATGTTCGGTCGATGACACGAATATCAAGTGCATCTTCAAGATTACGGATTTGAGAGCCGGTCAGCTCATCGTTGCTGATGATTAGATCTACGGCATGTTCAGAAATGAATAGTCGCATCTCTTCTACTTTCCCGGATCCAAACTTAGTGGCGGCAGTGGCCATTTTCTGGTCTTGTGTTAAGCGGCCCACGACAGAAAGCCCTACCGTTTCAGCTAGGGCTTGTAGTTCATCAAGATACAGATCCAATCGTTTTTTCGGAAAACGATCTAATCCGACTAATAATGCATTAGGCATAAGAATCCTCCTCATGTACACCCTGATTATATCAAGCTTTCATTCAAAAAGAAAGAAGCGTCAAAACGACGCTTCTACAAGCCACATTTAAGTTGGGCGTTACAGTTGGTGCATGTGTGACAACCGCCGAGATTTTCAACGGTTCCTTCAAGACAGATGGGGCAGAGCTCTCCGACTTCAACACCGATGTTGCGGTCTTGACGGTCACTGCGTAAACCTTGGGTTTTAGATGGTTTTGGTGTGCTCTTTTTCTCTTCGACTTCGACACCGAGGTCTTCGATACCGACTTGTTTAGGTTTGATCGGTTTATCCGCGTCATCACGACTGAGACTAAGCACTTGTGCATCACGAGAACCATCGACATAGACTGTGCCACCTTTAGCACCCCCGCGGTATAAACGACGGTAGACTTGTTCGACTTCTTCCACGGAATAGCCTTTCGGTGCATTGACTGTTTTTGAAATCGATGAATCGACCCATTCTTGAATGGCACATTGAACATCAACATGTTCTTCAGGGGTTAAGGACATGGCATTGACAAATATATCGGGTAAGGTTTCTTTTGAGTAACCAGGATACGCTTTTAAGTAGTCATCGACGATTGGTGCATTCACTTCGATGTATTTGCCGAGTCGACCACTGCGGAAATAGCTGAAGGCAAAGTAAGGTTCTAATCCTGTCGACACACCGACCATCGTGCCAGTTGAACCGGTTGGTGCAATGGTGAGAAGGTGGGAGTTGCGTATGCCATGGTCAAGCACACCTTGTCGAACGTGCTCAGGCATCTTTTTCATAAAGCCGCTTTCGTTAAACTTACGGCGTGCTTGCACACTATCAAGAAAGGGGAATGGCCCTTTTTCTTTTGCGAGTTCGATGCTCGTTTCATAAGCAGTTACAGCGAGAAACTTGAATAGTTTACGGATGAGTTCAAGACCATCGGGTGCTCCATAACGACGGTTACACCAAATGAGTAAGTCATGTAGACCCATCACGCCTAGGCCCACTCGACGTTCGCCAAGTGCTTGCAAGCGATTTTCTTCTAGGAAGTAGTGGGTTTTATCGATGACGTTATCTTGGAGTCTTACAGCAGTGCGAATCGTTTGTTCAAGTTTAGCCCAATCGACATCTTTCGTCGTATGATCCACCATGTTGGCTAGATTGATGGCGGCGAGATTACAAACTGAATAAGGCGCAAGCGGCTGTTCACCACAAGGGTTAGTCGATACGACTTTTTGTCCATAACCAGTCGCATTGGTCATGGCGTTGGCATTGTCGATGAAGAAAATGCCTGGTTCAGCGGAATAAGTCGCACAAATATTAATGAGGTTCCAAAGTTCGCGCGCTCGGATGGTGCGGTAAGTTTTTACTTTGTAACCGCGCGCTTCCCATTCTCTAACATCGCCAACGTGCACCCATTCTGCGTCATAATAAGCTTTTTCTTCGGTGTCATAATGGTCGATATCGGGGAAACGCAAGGCATAATCCGAATCGTTTTCGACAGCCTTCATGAAATCTTCAGTAATGGCAACGGAAATATTCGCACCAGTCAGAAACTCAGGGTTATTGACGTCGTAGTGTCCGCCTTTATTCAAACGTTCAAAGGCGGTATCGACAATGCGTTTCGAAAAGAGATCGGCATTGATTTTCGCCTGTTCGATAATGTATTCGTTAATGGTCACTTCTTCGTCGCTCAGCGGAATAAACTTCAGTTTATTTTTGGCTGCTTTGACGATTGAAGGATCCTTAATCGTTTCAATTAAAAATTGTAAAATCTTCGGATTTTGCATTTTTGAAATGATGAACTCGACAATATCAGGATGCCAATCCGCAAGCATGATCATTTGCGCACCGCGCCGTGATCCACCTTGTTCAACAAGATGTGTCAGTTCGGATAAGTCGTGTAACCAGCTCACGGCCCCAGATGATTTACCACTGACACCACGGGCTAAACTGTTTTTAGGTCGCAAAGTCGAACCATTTGTCCCAACCCCGCCACCACGGCTCATAATTTCCATCACCTGTTTGCGGTGATCACTAATGCCGCCACGAGAGTCATGCACAAACGGCATGACAAAACAGTTAAAGTAAGTGACTTCTGTATTTGAACCTGCGCCAAATAAGACCCGTCCAGCAGGGACGAGGTTTTGTGAGGCCACCTCATGATAAAATTTTTCGCGCATGTCTGCCGATTCATCCGCGCCGAGATGGTTTGCTAGACGTTTCGCAATTTGTTCGTAGTAAAGCTCTAAAGGTTTATCAAGCTGACGTGTGTTACGGACGATGCATCCTGATGCGTCGGCATCTTCTGCGGCAGCCCGCGATTCGTCTTCAAGCTCAATCGTGACTTGATCGCCTTCAATGGCACTGACAACCCCGATGCCACGTGCAGGAAACTTAGGGTCATCACGAACAATGGTAATGACGAGGTCGCCCACTGCAAGCGTGCGTAAATCGAGATCTTTTTGTGTGTAACGGTCAAGCATGACAAGTCGAGAGACACCTTCAAGCGATAAAGTCATCTCAGGTGTGATGGGCACTAAGTGAGGGAAATGGTTAGAAATGGCTTCATTAATTGCATGAATCATCGTTTGGGGATACTGTTTCAAATTAATCACCTCTATGGTCCGAGTTCTAAGATAGACAAATAAAATCGGACTTATATTATAGCGTGGTTTCGCAGATAATTTAAGGCTTGACATTTTGACGCGCATGTGAAAGATAACACGTATGCGACGAATGCGGACTATTTTTTTCAAATGATAGCGGATGTGTGAAGATAGATAATTATATGGTATAATTTATCATGGCAACCAGCTATTAGACGATGGTATGCTTAATTATTTTTAGAGGAGGTGGACAATGGTCAATAGTGATGTCATTATTTTTCAGCTTTACTTATTATCTATTTTTACGACATTAGTTAAACCGAAAATATCGACCCAAGTTTACCGACTCCTAAAACTAGGCGTTGTCGCCCTCTTTGTTTGGTTAATCATCGCTTTGACGCAAGCACCGGAACTGACCCAACAACCGCTTGCACTGATTGTCCGCTTGTTTCCGCTGATTTTACTGATGTTTGTGATGACACAAACCGAAGTACGGTTGTTGTTGCGAAAGATTGGCATTGGTACAGGGTTGCTGATGTCTAATACGATTGAAGAACATATAAAAACGGAAGTTGTGAACAGTGCGCGGTATTTATCAGACCGTCGCATTGGCGCACTGATTACTTTTGAGCGAGGCGATTCGCTTGATGAGTATATCCGTCAAGCGATCAGACTGAATGCGCCATTAACGTCTGAATTACTTTCGACCTTGTTTACACCAAACACCCCACTTCACGATGGGGCCGTCATTCTTAAAGGTGGCATGATTATTAGTGCTGGGGTGTTTTTTCCTTCAAGTGAAAACAATGAAATTCCCCAAGCATTAGGTTCACGCCATCGCGCAGCCATCGGCATCAGTGAACTGACAGATGCTTTGACCGTAATTATTAGTGAAGAAACAGGTCATATTAGTGTCACAGTCGATGGGTATCTTGACCGCGACATTAGTGAAGAGTCTTTACGGCTATATCTCGAAAAATATTTACAAAATTAAAAAAAGCCGCCTGGCTTTTTTTCCACCCAAAACGATTTCAAAGAAGCTTTTTAGAAAGGTGGCCATTTCATGCGCTATGATGTCATTATCATCGGTCATAATTTTGCGACGCTTGCAGCGGCTGCTTTTTTAGCGCAACAAGGCCAACGTGTCGGGATGTTTACGCTTGGTGAACCGTTAGATGGCAAAGAAAATGTGGTCCGGATGGTCGATGCAAATAAACGTCGGTACCGTTTCACGATACCGGCAGAACCGATTGGTGCTTTAGGTGAAGGGGAGTTGTTTACACGGTATTTAAACCATCTAGGTATGGACGGCAAACTCCCCGTTTTAGAACAGACAGATGCATACATTATCCGTGCTGATGGACGAATGATTCGGCGTGAGCACGGTTTTGAGGGATTGCGACTTACCTTGATTAGACACTATCCACAATCAAAAGCGGCCATCGATCGATTTTTTGAGGCGATGCGTGCGCATTACGAAGATTATGTGCACCAACGAACCTTAAGGTTGCTTGGCAAGCCACATACATTGAACACGCTCATGTCTCATTTTGGGCCAGTGGATCTTGATACTGCGTTAAAGCGTTATTTTGACGAACCCGCGTTGCGTGCAGAGTTCGGTTCTATGTTTACCGTTGCGGGGTTACCGCTTAAAAATATTCGAGCTGTCGATTACTTCACGCATTGGTTTGCGGTGATGGGGACGCGGTCATACTTTATGCAACTGACCCATGAAGAACTCATCAAACGCATGATGGCGGGCCAGACAGTTGATGTGA
>SKGI01000094.1 GCA_007117555.1 Candidatus Izemoplasma sp.
CGCTTCGATATCGGTTTTTTTCTCACCATTCACGCTCACAGCGCGCTGTTCAATATGGGTACGTGCTTCACGACGACTGCTCGATAAACCAAGCTCAATAAGCGCATCGACTAAAGGCATCGACGCCATAGTTTCATGGGCAGGGATGCCTTTAAAGCCCATTTCGATTTCTTCTAGATCGAGGGACCGCACATCGCCTGCGAATAAGGCTTGCGTAATGTTTTGCACTTGTTTTAAAGCGTGTTCACCATGGATGAGATGTGTCAATTCTTCGGCTAAAGCCTTTTGCGCGTGCCGCAAGTGTGGGGTCTCTGCCATCTTATGACGCAACGATTCGATCGTTTCAAGTGGTTGTAAACTAAATTGCCCCAGTCGAGCTAAAGCCGTCGCATCGTCAAGATTAATCCAATACTGATAAAATTCATACGGTGTCGTTCTATTTTGATCAAGCCACACAGCACCCGAAGCGGTTTTGCCAAATTTAGTGCCGTCTTCTTTTGTGATCAGTGGAATGACTAAGCCATAGGCTTTTGCTTCATGGCCTTCGGTTTTACGAATCAACTCTAGCTCTGCAGTAATGTTGCCCCATTGTTCTTGACCACCGATTTGTAAGGTACAACCTTCGCGACGATACAGTTCAAGAAAGTCAAGCGATTGGATAATTTGATACGTGAACTCGGTAAAGCTAATGCCATGTTCGAGTCGGTTTTTGACACTGTCTTTTGCCAACATGGTGTTTAGACTAAAATGTTTTCCGATATCACGAAGAAAGGTGATTAAATCAAAGGATTGAATCCAGTGAAGATTATTCACAATGTGTGCTTCTGGAACGATGCGACGCACCTGCTCAGACAATCCTTTAGCATTGGCCATCGTTTCTTCTAGTGTCAATAAGTTTCGTTCTTCGCTTTTACCGCTTGGGTCGCCGATTAACCCTGTGCCACCCCCGATGACAACGATCGGGCGGTGACCCGCTTTAGCGAGATGACGGGACACCAATAAGGGGATGAGATGACCGATGTGCATGCTGTCGGCGGTGGGGTCAATGCCGACATAAAACGTCACGGTTTGATTGTTTAACACATCTTGAAGTTGTGTATCGGTAACGCCGTAAACGAGTTGTCGGGCTTTCAATTGTTCAAGAATAGACATAATTTGTCACTCCTTTTTTAGATTAAGAGAGAGGTAATAAGGTGTATAAAAATAAAAAAGGGGGTGCCTAAAGACCAAAAGGACGAACGTGGGTCCGCGGTACCACCTTTTTTTCACTGTCGTGACGCTTGATTGCGATAACGGTTCTCCCGTCCGTGCTTTGCACACGGAAGCTTCCGGGTGTATTTCGTCAGTGTCGTGCCTGGTTCACACCTGCCACCAGGTCTCTGTGTCACGACCATCTGTCTACTTTGTCCGGCAACGCTTTTTTTATGACTTCGTTGTTTCTCGTAAAATTAAACTATGATCGAGCTTAACGCGTCTATCGGTAATTTCTTCTTGATTCATCAGTTTTGTTAAAAGCCGCATGCCAACTGCCCCAATATCATAAATAGGGACGTCGACACAAGAAAGTTTTGGGCGGGCGAGTACGGCATATTTAGTATTTTGAAAACCAGCCACACTAATGTCTTCAGGAATGGATACATTGTTTTCCCGAGCAACATTCATAAATGAGACCGCAATTGAATCCCGTACAGCGACAACCCCATCCACTTTGTGGTCTTTGAAGTACTCATTAAAGTGTTCGGTATTGATCGAAATCCGGCCCGAAGTTCGCATGATGCGTGGGGTGAGACCCGCTTCTTGAACAGCACGTAAGTAACCGGCTTCTTTTTGATCGTTTACCATGTACTTACGAACTGTAGACACCATGTAAATATTTTGGCGGCCATCTTCGATGAGACGACGTGTCATTTCGTAACCAGCTTTTTCGTAATCGATTGAGACACTTGGAATCTCATCACTGCCCGGATAGATGGTATTGGTCAATACGATTGGAATTTGATAAGCATTTTTGATCGTTTGCAACAACTCAAACTGTGAATCGGTAATTTCATCGTTCAAATAAAGAATCCCATCAACTTGAGCGGCGACGATTTCTTTTAAAATGTCTTCTTCTGGTGTGTCTTCACTATCGAGGATATATAGCAAAATCGAGTACTTATATACTCGAGCGATGTCCGCAATACCATTCATCATTTCGGCAATCGAAGCACGACTCATATCCGGTACAAGCACCGCGACTGTTGTCGACTTACGACTCGCAAGTCCTTTCGCAAATGCGTTCGGCTTGTAGCCAAGTTCTTCAATGACTTTAAGCACACGCTCCCGTGTTTCTGGTTTAACTTTTTCGGGATTATTGATGGCACGGGATACGGTCGCAAGTGAAACTCTCGCAGCACCGGCCACATCATAAATCGTAGCTTTACTCATCTTATATCACCTTCTTCAGACCATATTATAGCACGAATGAAAATGTTTTCAAACAGTTTCATTCGTTTTTTTGCCCTTATGAAAAAAAGCCTTTGCAGGCTTTTTTGCTTAGCGTCGTTCTTTGATTCGGGACGCTTTGGCCGAGAGACCACGGATGTAGTGCAGTTTAGCACGACGTACTTTACCGCGTCTGACCACTTGAATAGACGCAATTGAAGGTGTGTGAATCGGGAATGTCCGTTCAACACCGACACCATAAGACACTTTACGGACAGTGAATGTCTCTGAGACACCGCTGCCTTGTCGTTTGATGACGAGTCCTTCAAAAACCTGAATCCGTTCGCGTGCGCCCTCCTTAATTTTGACCGAGACTTTGACGTTGTCGCCTGGTTGAAAATTGGGAAGGTCATCGCGCAGATACGCTTGCGTCACATCGCTGATAAGATGTTGGGACATGGTATCACTCCTTTAGTTACCTATGTTCATGGTGCGAGATGCCTCCAGCGGAACACGTTTGTTTAACAGCGAACATGATTATATCATAATTGCTTAGTGCTTGCAACAAAAATCATGGGTTTTTTTGTCTTTTCAAGTACGCTTCATAGAGGTCGGGTCGACGTGTACGGGTTCGTTTGATACTTTCAGCGCGGCGCCAGCTTGCAATGGCTTGATGGTGCCCTGAAAGTAACACGTCTGGAACAGCTTGACCTTCATAAACAGGTGGTCTAGTATAGTGGGGATATTCGAGTAAGCCATCGCTAAAGGAGTCTTCTTCATGCGAAGCGTCTTTATTTAAGACGCCCGGTATCAGTCGAATGGTACTATCAATCACGACTAAAGCAGCCACTTCACCACCGGTTAAAACATAATCTCCGATTGAAATTTCTTGATCGAAATAAGGGCGAATCCGCTCGTCAAAGCCTTCATAATGGCCACATAAAATAATCAGATGTTCAGCTTTTGATAAGGCTTTTGCTTGAGATTGTTTATACGGTTCACCTTGAGGGGTCATTAAGATTTTCAAGGCCTTTTCATGCCCTTCAACCGCTCTTAAAGCACGTACTACAGGTTCAGCCTGAAGGACCATGCCTGCGCCGCCCCCATACGGTGTATCATCGACTTTATGATGCTTATTTAAACTAAAAGTACGATAATCGATGACGTCAATCTGAAGCTTTTTTTCATAAATGGCGCGCCCAATGATTGACTGGGAAATGACCGGCTTAATCATGTCTGGGAATAAGGTTAAGACGGTAATTTTCACAACAACCCCTCCCAATCATATAAGGTAATCCGTTGCTCGTTCACCGTCTCGACAAACTCTTTGCGAAACGGCACAAGACCATCCTTCTTATGAGGTCGGTCGATGACTAATAAGTGGCCTTGCGGTGCTTCACGGACTTCTTTCACAGTACCAATCAGTGTCCCCATGTAGACTTCTAAGCCAATTAAATCCGAATAATAATACGTATCCTCTTCACGCATAGGTGGACGGTCAGCGGCGTCAATATAAAGGGTTGCCCCTTTGTATCGCTCAACTTCAGTGCGGCTTGTGAACTCCACAAAAGAGACCACATCTAAGTTCCCTTTGACGAAATGGCCTTGTACTGTGGTAGGTATGTAGGTGTCTTTAAAGCCGATATACAGACGGTTTCCTTGTTTATAGCGTTCGGTGCGGAAATCAGAATCTGTTCGGATGGTCAATGCCCCTTTAACGCCGTGCACATTGGTGATGGTGCCTAAAGCAATCATCTCCATATGAAAACCTCCTTGATCTCAATTGAAATATCCTAAAATGCCTTAACGCTGAAACATAACCTTTTCACTGTTGAACATTTTAGAGAGCGCCCAAATGAATAAGGTTGTGTAGACTAACGAGGTGCTTAAAACAATGAGTAAGTTCACCATCGACCATTCAAAAACGAAGATGCCTGAAAGCAGGTTAACGGCTCCGTAAAGTGGGATCACATGGACAATAGGCATTTGAATGGGGTCTTGCCCAAACGATGACACAAGTCCAACTAAGAGGGTAATGAAATAAAAGGGCATGATGAGCATTGACGCTTCCTTCACTGTTTTTGCATACGCACTTACGACAGCAACGAGTCCGGTAATAAATAAGACGGTTGAAGCAAGCACAATTAAAATGGCGCCATATTCGGTGAAACCATAAATCCCAAGGTTGGCATTGCCAGCTTCAAGTTGCATCAACCTCGGTAAACTGAGTAAAATACCAATAAAGGACGAGAGGGCACTAATCAAAGCCAAAGCGGCTAAGCTGGTCACTTTACCAATCGCAATATCTGAGCGTTTAATTGGCGTGACGAGCAACGTCGCAATGGTACCACGTTCTTTTTCTCCAGCAATCGCATCGGGACCGATACTCATCGCGCCGGCAAACAAGAAAATCACAATTAACATCGGCATTAAAACCGCAATCCCTTGTCCTGTCAGTTGTCGCTCATCGACAACGGGATCATTGACGGGCATAAAGACGAGATACTGTTCGGGCGAATCTAAGCGATCAATGAGAATTTCTTCACGGAACGTCATTAAGACTTGATTGATTTGGCTGTAGCCAAAGCTTGATTGTTGGCGCCCATAATTATAGTGGATGTGCACCTCAGGGATGGTGTGGTTTTCTGGGTCTTGAATCGCTGCCATAAAGTTGGCATCAAAAATCAACACCACATCGATGTCCCCTTGCAACAGTTGTGTTTCCATCGTCTCCGTATCCATATCACCGAGTGCACGGATTTCCAGGTTAAGACGTTGTTGGTCATTGACTGTGTCGTGTGCGAGCAACTGCGCGCGGATTTCCGTGGGCATGTTTTGCTCATAAAGGACAATGCGGTGTTCTTGAACACCTTCGAGTTGATTGGTGATCATCATCCCCATTAAACTATAGAGAACATAAATCGATAGACCCGGCACGATAAAAACCATTAAGACAAGTCGTTTATCTGTGAGAACGCGAATCATTTCTTTTTTAAATATTTGCCAGAAGCTATGCATGGTTTTGTGCCTCACTTTCTCGGACCATATCGAAGAAAACAGTCTCAAGATCATTGTCTTCAGCCAGCGCACGCACTTGATTGAGTGTATCTAGTGCCGTGAGTCGGCCATCAATAATGATAGCCACCCGGTCGCAAAGCTTTTCAACAACACTGAGAATATGCGTCGATAAAATAACGACTTTTCCCGCTGCTTTCAGTTCAACTAAATAATCCGTGACCGTTTTTGCAGTCAAAACGTCAAGGCCGTTTGTCGGTTCATCAAAAATGATGAAATCTGGATCATGAACTAATGAAATCGCGATCGAGATTTTTTGTTTCATCCCAGTCGACAAATCGGCGACTTTAACTTCTTGAAACTTATCAATCCCA
>SKGI01000080.1 GCA_007117555.1 Candidatus Izemoplasma sp.
AGTGAGGCATGATACAGTGCTTTAAGCACGTTAGGACGGAAGTAGTTCAACCAATTTTGAAAAGGGTTATGCATGAGTGGTTTGATGTGGTTGAATCGTTTAGCTTCATCATGCATGAAACGATCATAGTGCTCGATTTCAGTTGGAAACAGTCGCTTCAGTTCTTCATGCATCAAATCGCGGTGTCGACTTGGTCTAAATGTTTTATCTTCAAACACCAAACTGTATAATGGGTCGATTGGGTGCACTTCAACAAAGTCTTCTAGTACGAACCCAGCCGTTGTGAATAAAGCATGCAAACTATCTAGATGCATCAAATAAGTAGGGCCAAGGTCGAAGCGGTACTGATCGAGCAAAACTGCCTGACTGCGTCCGCCCACGCAATCGTTCTTTTCAAATAGTGTAACAGCATAACCGCGTGAGGCAAGCAACATGCCCGCCGCAAGTCCACCTGGTCCTGCGCCAACTATGGCAACTTTTTTCATAAGAAAGCCTCCATACGCAAAGGATTGAATTTGTCATTCATGAATCAATAGTGTCAACGCTGATCAACGTCTCGTAGCTTTTATGAATGATGCTTATAGTCTGTAGCCTAGTCAAATTAAATGACTGTCTCATTAAAGCTATCTAAGCCAACTCATAGCCTACATGACTAAGTTGGCTATAGTATAGCATACATATTGATTGTATGGAAAAACGAAAAAGTCAGCGGTGTGGTTAGTGGTGTCATCAATAAAAAAAAGCAAAATATAAAACGCTTTCAAAAAGGGTTGATTTTTTGTTTTTGTATGCTATAATGTGGGTAAACCGATTTAGTAAAACGATTTACCAAGAGGTGAAGTCATGCCGAACCTATTTGTACTGGGTAGTTTAAATATGGATTTAGTCATTGAGAGTAAGCGATTACCTAAAGTTGGTGAAACACTTGAAGGTTTGCGATATTTTCAAAATCCTGGCGGAAAAGGCGGGAATCAAGCCGTTGCAGTGGCTAGATTAGGTGGCCGTGCAAAGATGGTAGGCGCTGTTGGTGATGATGCTTTTGGTGTTCAACTCAAACATGCGTTACTTGACTCTGGCGTGGATGCCTGCCGCGTAAAAAAAATCGCTGATAGTTCGACAGGTATTGCTGTCATCTTATTACACGAGGGGGACAATCGCATCATTTTACATGCTGGTGCGAATGCACACGTTGATCGAAGTGCGATCGATTCAATCCTTCAAGATGCGGATAAAGATGATTGGCTAATCATGCAGTTTGAAACGCCTATTTCAACTGTTAAATTAGCTTTGCAAGAAGCGAAAAGAGTTGGGGTGCGCATATTGCTTAATCCAGCCCCTGTTTGTCAAATTGATGCAGAATGGTATCCGCTTATGGATGTGCTTGTACTCAATCAAATTGAAGCGGAAGAATTGAGTCAACTATCATTTTCATCAAATGGGAAAGAAGCTGTACTCAATTACTTCATTGACCGTGGTGTTCAAACAGTGATTGTTACATTAGGAGCCCAAGGTTCGGTCGGTATGCAAGCTGGTGAGTTCACCGATATGCCAGCGATTAAAACGACAGTAGTCGATTCAACGGCTGCGGGCGATACGTATGTGGGGGCTATTGCAGTGTCGCTCTCTGAGGGGAAAACTTTAGAGGAGGCCATGTTATTTGCGACGCAAAGTGCCACCTTAGCAGTCGAGACATATGGTGCTCAGACAAGTATCCCAACGCATCAAGCGGTGAAGGAGCGGTTCAATGAAAATGACTATTAAAGATATCGCGCGTGAAGCGAACGTTTCAGTGACGACCGTATCGTTTGTTCTCAATGGTAAAGCTGAAAAAATATCTGCCGAAACGATTCGTAAAGTCAAGGCGATTGCTGATCGCAATAATTATGTTCCGAATGTTCAAGCTGTCGGCTTAGTGACTCGGAAAACGAAAACAATCGGTTTGATTATTCCCGATATAGAAAACATGTTCTTTTCTGCACTCGCAAAACACATCGAGACAGCGTTTCTCAGTCAAGGTTATAATATCTTTTTAATGAACACAAATGATATTTTAGCACGTGACCTTGAAAGTATTGAACTTCTTAATAACCGAAATGTTGATGGGATCATCATTTCTTTATCAAAAGAAGCAACCCAAGGTAAAAATATGGATAAGATATATACGGCACTCAAAATGACTGAGACACCGTTTGTGATTGTAGACCGCGACATACCAAGAGACGATTGTGCAAAAGTGTTGAATGATGATGTCTTCGGTGGTTACTTAGCTACCAAACATTTGATTGATCGAGGTCATATGAACATTGCGTGTATCACTGGCCCGATGACGGTCAGCTCTGCCGCTCAAAGATTACAAGGTTATCGTCAAGCGATTGAAGAGGCAGGTATCGCGTGGAATGAAGAACTAGTGCTCGAAGGAGATTACCAGTTTGAGAGCGGTTATAAACATGCAAGTACGCTACTGAAAAAAGACATTACTGCGATTTTTGCTTGCAATGACTTGATGGCATATGGGGTTTATCGTGCATGTCTTGAAATTGACTATCGCGTCCCACAAGATATTTCATTAGTAGGGTTTGATGATTTGATGTTTTCATCGATCCTCGAAGTCCCTTTGACATCTGTGAAGCAAAATGTAGTTGAGTTAAGCGAAAAGATCGTTGCAACAATGCTTGGTCAATTTAATGGTGAGCCCATTGATATGCATCTTATGATTAAGCCGTCATTAACAGAACGGTCGAGTGTAGCCGATGCAAAGAGGAGCGTGTAACCATGGTTGCCGGAACATCGAAGGCATACAAGATTACTAAAAACCGGCTTCAGTTACTGTTGATGGCATCTTTGGGCTTCCTGTTCTTGATTGTTTTTGCCTATATTCCTATGTTTGGGATTGTTCTTGCTTTCAAACAAGGTGACGGTTACTTGAATATTCTCGATGCCATGGTGAACAGTCCGTGGGCGGGCCTTGATAATTTTCGAGCCTTTTTAACCGATCGGGACTTTTTGAATGTCATGCGAAACACGATCGGATTAAACTTGTTGCAACTAGCGATTAACTTCCCCGCACCGATTATCTTTGCCCTGTTAATCAACGAAATTCGTGCAAAAGGTTTTAGACGTCGCGTTCAAACTGTCGCCAATTTCCCGCATTTCCTATCTTGGGTCATCTTCGGAGGCATTATCTTGATGTTACTCAACATGGACACGGGTGTTGTCAATGCAGCGCTTATCCGCTTAGGTTTTGTTGATGAAGCCGTAAACTTTGGTGAGGCACGGTATTTTTGGGGGACGATTATTATCACATCATTGATGAAGGGGATTGGTTGGGGCTCGCTAATTTACGTAGCCGCAATTAGTGGTATTGATCCAACGCTTTACGAAGCTGCTGAAATTGATGGGGCCAATCGATTCCAAAAAATGCGTCACATTACCATTCCTTCAATTGCAGGAACGATTACACTCTTCTTTATTCTTTCAGTAAGTAATTTGCTCAGCAACGGCTTTGAACATATTTGGGTATTCCAAAATCAAATCAACTTGAGCCGAAGTGAAGTAATTGACACCTATGTTTATAAGCATGGTATTATCGGTTTGCGCTATTCATACACCACAGCAGTCGGTCTATTTAAGTCGATTGTTGCCTTCATTTTGTTACTTTCGGGTCACTATACGAGCAAGCGCCTCACTGGACGGGGGGTTTTCTAATGAATCGTATGGGAAAAATGAAACGAGAAGTTGGTTTTACGGGTCGAAAACACCGTAACAACTGGTTTGATTATTTGAATTATACGTTAATGATACTCATGGTCATTATTACAATTTATCCGCTTGTTTATGTATTAGCGGGTTCGTTCAATGAAGGCATTGATTATGTGCGCGGTGGTATTTATTTCTTTCCACGTGTTTTCACAACTGATAACTATGTTGTCGTCTTGAATGATCCTCGTTTGTGGCGCGGTTACTTTATTACCGTTTCAAGAACGGTAATAGGTACAACATCGGCCTTGCTATTTACATCGATGGTCGCTTATGCGATGTCGCGTAAAGATTTATTCTTCCGGCGGTTTTTCTACTGGGTTAGTATATTCACGATGTTTTTTGGTGGCGGGCTCATTCCATTTTTCTTAGTCATCAACATGATTGGCTTATATAACACGTTTTGGGTTTACATTATTCCTGGACTCTACTCAGTGTTCAATATGTTAGTCTTTATCAGTTTCTTTCGGACAATTCCTGAAGATTTGCATGAAGCAGCCATCATGGATGGCGCTTCTGAGTTCAAAATTTACCGTATGATTATTTTACCGTTATCTAAACCAGTCCTATCGATTATCGGTTTATGGATTGCGGTAGGTCACTGGAATGCCTTTCTAGATGCCATGATTTTCACAGTCGATGAAAACTTACAAACGTTACAATATTACTTGATGAAAGTCGTGCGCGAATCAACGATGCCAGCAGAGGGTGTACCGTTGCCACCTGAAATATTAAATACTATCTCACCAGAAACAGTTACCCTCGCAGCCATTATTGTAAGTGTTATCCCAGTTATGATTTTTTATCCGTTCATTCACCGACTGGCAACGCAAGGTGTTGTCATCGGTTCACTTAAAGGTTAATAGGAGGTCTCATCATGAAACGATTTGCATTGCTCTTAACAAGTATTACTCTGACCTTTGTCTTATCAGCATGTTTCTTGTTTGATACAGGCGGCGGCGGTGAAGTCATTTTGCCTGATTTCCCACCCACACCTGATGATGGGGTCAACTCGTGGGAACACGATAATGAACCATTTGAGTTTACGTGGTTTGTGAACTCTTCATGGTTTGCTTGGAACACGAACGGCACCGACGTCGTCAGTCGTATTCTTGAAGAGAAAACCGGTGCTAGAATTCGCTTCATTACACCCGTTACAGATGATGGTCAGTTGCTGTCAACGATGATTGCAGGAAATCAATTACCTGATGTTGTTAGTATCCAGGCTTGGTATCCTCAAGTGTCACAATTAGCGAATCAAGGCTATATTTATCCTCTCGATGACTTGATTGATCGTTGGGCACCGACCTTTAGAAACCGTATCCAACAAGATGTTTGGGATTGGTTCCAAATGGGCGATGGCAAAACGTATGGTACACCAAACTTTGCCTACTCAAGCGACTATCTTGAACCAGGTGAACAATTGATGCCAAATGGCGCCATTCTTGTTCGTGAAGACTGGTATTACGAAGTCGAAGACGCTGGCATTGACATGACAACACCAAGCGGCTTTCTTGAAGGTGTCCAGTATATCCGCAATAAATATAGTCAAGCGATCGGTGTGCAATTTGACACCTTTGACTCTGAAGGTAACCGCTCACTACAATGGTTATCACAGTATTTTGCGGTACCTTTTGAACAAGAAGACGGTAGTTATCAACTTCCATGGACCCATCCGCGATATCTCGATATGCTTGAGTTTGTGAATACATTGTATCGCGAAGGACATTTGCGCGATGCGAACTTTAGTGCAAATCGAACGCAAGTAAGAACGACGCTCGCAAGTGGCAATGTCTTTGTGTCCATGGTCACACCGCAAGACTACAACCAAGCTTTTTTAAGCAATTATACGAACGGCATTCGTTATATCCCGCTCGTCTTGCGTCATGAAGATGGTGCGGCACCTGTCCTTCAAGATATTCGTGGCATGGGTTTCTTGCTTTCTATGATAACTACTAACGCAGAACGTCCCGATAAAATCATCCGAG